>DRGS01000102.1 GCA_011053245.1 Phycisphaerales bacterium | reverse complement strand
CTCCTGAAGCAAAAAGTATTGATTGTATTACTATGCCTGCATTCATCTCACCGAAAATCTTATCCAAAAATGGTTGCTTAAAAAGAAATAGTGTTAATACTGCCCCTATTATAATTGCTATCTGATCAGCTCTTCTTATTAGTTTATCATCCTTCCTGCTATCTAATATTTCTTTTATTTGAAAAGCTGCAGCGATAGAAATAAATGTTAAGATTATCAGTGAAGCTAAATAAAGGCATAATTTTTTTGCTTGCTCGTGATTAGCTTCAAGACTCTCAGCACTGTCATAAATCGTAAAATATGAAGCGAACCCAGCACCAATGCAAATACTAAGCATTATAAGGATAATAAAAACTAATCCTAGACTCGCAAAAAACTCTTTTCTGTTTTTCATATCATTTCCTTTCACTTTTTCTCTGTGATCTCTGTGGTCACGCTTACTTTGCCACGGAGTAAGCCAGCTTTGTCTCATATCACACTTACTTTGACTCTACTATTCAATCCTGTAGTTTGCGGGGATTTTGCTAACAATATCGTCAAACACATGCTGCACTTTCCTTGAGTCGTTCACGCGGGTATCTACGACAAACAAATCCTTTCTTGGAAACGCGGCCTTCGTCAATGGTATTTGCAACTTTTGGTCATTTGTCAACAAACCATCTGCTCGCGAGAGATATGTGATATGTTCTATGTCGTAAAGGTCATTCGATCTAATTTTTTCTATACTATTGTCCCGACTTTTTTTCCAACTCCAATCCCGACAATAAGCAAGCCAAAGGCGAGATATCTGCCAGGTAAACCAGTTTGCGTCTGCAAGAGAACTAATTTCTTCTGAAAGTTCCTTCTTCAATAAATATTCCGTTTGTTGATCTGCGAATTTAATCCAATTTTTAAACCGATATGTTCTGTCATTATCTTTAAAAGACTTGTTCGCTAATTCCGAATACTTGCATGGGTTCGCGTACAATTTTTCTGCGATACCCAATAATACTTTGATTGTTGGTTCAAATGCCTTCCGGCAACATTCAGCCTCCTGTTTAAGAAAATCAATGTCAGTGTTAGGATCGCCATCTCTAAACTGTTGTGTGGAACTTTCGTCAACGACTGATTTTACAGGGCAAAGAGTCGTCTTCTCCAACTGAAAGAGTTTAAATGACGAGTATCCAATATTCGCTCCAGCCTTGATTGCTTTGTCCAACCCTCTCAATAGTTTCTCTGGATTCTTGGACAGGTCTTGATTCTCGCTTATAAGGCATTCGGCAGCTAAGGCATATGGTAAAACAACATTGTATTTTTTGAAAAATGCACACAACTTATCATCGCATTGGTAAAGAGCATGAAATACGCTTTTGTCAACTACCAAAAGTTTCGACACGTTCATACCTTTCTTATCTTAATCGTTACAGCACCACCATCACCGTATTACTGGCTTGCCCCTCGCCGGATTTATTTACCGCTATAACGCGATATTCGAGTTCTGTTCTTTCCGGCTGGTCAACTAACGTAATTTCAGAGAGTATCGCCGTTGCAACATTTTCCCACGGACCGGAAGGTCTGTTTCGGCGCTGGACCTTATATGCGTTCGGTTTGCCGCCGTCGGCGGGTTGTTTCCAATCCAGAAAGACCCAGCCCGCCCCCTGCTTCGGCGCTTCTAAGAGTCTGCTCTGTCCGGGAGATTGCAGGGCGGTCGGAGTTTTTTTGCCTGCCCAGCCGATAAGCTTTAATTTGTCATCGTCGAAATCGACGGTATTTTCAGCGTAACGAATATCGGCCTTCATGGCCTCGATGAGGTCTTCAAGTGCATCATCTTTTTCCGCAGTCGTCTGTTCAGCGACAGCGCGGGCGGCTATTAAATCTTCCCTGCGATTGTTGTACTGTCGAACTTTCCGTCTGATACTGGTGATAGAGGCCATTGCCGGATGAGGCGGGTTGGGGAATACGGCGGGGTTGGCCCATAAACCGGCAATCATTTGCTCGGCCATCGCAATAATCTCAGCTTCCTTTTTAGGAAATCTCGGCATTTATTCTCCCTCTTTTGCTTACTCGTTAAGAATTCACGGCCAAAGCCGACTTTTATAGCAAACTAACCTGTCTCAGCGGAAAAGTCAACTAATTTTACCCGGGCCGGGGCGAAAGCATTGGCGGAATAGATTTTGAAAATCTCCTTGCGGTAAGTGATCTGGACGAGACCTTAATAACAGTTCCGTCACTAATAGCCCATCAGGCGGGGTTAGTTTACTATTATGCTTTAAGAAGAGCGAGTCAATGCGGCGATGAGGAGAGAAATTTAAGTGCAGTTGCAAGGGCAGCGTTCGATGAACAAGGGGAACTTCTCCGGCCTTGCTGTAATACGATATTCGATGTTGCGGTAAAGCAGTTCGCCGGGCCGAAAATTAAGCTATCGTGGTACTATACTTCGATAGGACAACTCGATAAACCCGTAAGCTTCAAGGTCTATAGCGATGCCGGAAGCGGAGTGATAGATTATCAAACCCCTGCGGGACTGATCGAATACACCGGACAGGGATATTATGTATTCAAAAGCGGAACACTGAACGAGGGACGATATCTTTATTGTGTAAGGACAGAATCGAAAAGCGGCCGAGTACTAAGTAATGGAAGCGTTATCGAAGCTGAAGTAACGATCGAGACACCAAGCAGAGTAAAGGTTTAGTCGGGAGGACGAGATGTCTAACAGGGTTGATTATTATCAGGGGATAGAAACAGAGTTAGCGATACCAGCATCAAGGCCTGTGGTTTTTCTGGATGGAAGCCTATGCCCATATCTGTTAGCAAACAGAATCGTAAGAGGTGTGTATCCTGAGTTCAGTTATGCTGAGATCGTATATGATCCTGGCGCATTCGAGGAAAACGACAGAATACTCCCCGAGCAGATAGAGACCATCGCGCCAATGGGAAGGAAAATAAGCATCCGTCAGTTCTACAAGGCAAAAGAGAATCGCAAACCTTCGGCGATAAGTGTATTCGAAGGGCGGATCGAGAAGATCGATACGACCATCGGCTCGGCAGCCGAAACAGTGACGATAACGGCAAGGGACTTTTCTGCAGTGCTGGAAAGGAGAACCGTTCACGGAGCAAGGGTAGATACCGGAAACCAAGACGCCTTAAGACTTGAAGGGACAGAGACAATATTCAACACCGACGGCGAACCTAACGCCTCGAAGCAGATATTACAGCATCAAGGCAGGGCTTATAAAGTATTCGCAAAAGAACAAAGGTATGGAAAACTCTGGAGTTGCGCTGAAGCGGTTCATTATCTTTTGAACGAATATATCATATCGGGACAATTGCAGGTGCCGGGCACGGCTCAGTTGGAAGCTGTATTTGGAGAGCAGATACTGGACGAAACGGACGTTGAAGGGTTGTCTGTAACAAAGGCGCTTCAGAAATGTTGTGAGCAGGCGCAGGTTGCTTTTAAGTTCGAGCCGAGGTTAAGCGAAACCAGGCCGAGACAGCGAATAGTGTTCTACCGTCCCGGCAGGGGAAAAAAGGTGGAACTGAACTTACAATACGCAGGTCAAAGCCTGAGCATATCGAGGACGAACATCGCAGAGGTAAAGAGCGAAAGGCAGTATTGGCCTGTGACGGACAAGTTTATCGTGCAGGGTGAT
>DRGS01000101.1 GCA_011053245.1 Phycisphaerales bacterium | reverse complement strand
TCGCCGAGACCGGTTTAGAGTATGTGCTGAGGTCCAGCAAGGAAAATAAGGAAAGCGCGATCGAAAACATTAACGAGCTGATAAACGGCGCTTCCAGATATGACGAACAAGCCGAGGAGCCTTCACTCGTAGATTATCTCCAGACTATTGCGCTCTACAGCGACACCGATACCTACGACGCTGTTTCGGGTAAGGTTTCTCTGATGACGCTTCACGCGGCAAAGGGTCTCGAATTCGACAACGTGTTTATCATCGGGCTTGAAGAGGGGCTGCTGCCGCATGAAAGAAGCCTCGGCGTCGGACTCGATGAGCTTGAAGAGGAACGAAGGCTCTTTTTCGTTGGTATCACGCGTGCAAGGACCGACCTTCACATTAGTTACGCTCGCCATCGCGTAATGCGGGGCCAGTTCCTGAGAACCGTACCTTCGCAGTTTCTCTATGAGATCGGGTTTAGCTATAACGAATACGAACGATTTGAAGAGGATATATTCGATACGGATCAGTCCCAGGACGAAGCGGATCATAAACCGGCGACGGATGCTTATGTTCCCGGCGAATTGGTATCGCACAGCAAATTCGGTTTGGGCCGCGTAAAAGAATTTCTCAACCTCGGCGTAAACAGCATTGTCGTCGTCAGATTCAATACTGGAAAGACGAAATCGCTTATGGTACAATACGCCAAACTTACAAAGCCAGGCAAATAAGTGCAAAGTTAAGAAATGTGATACCAGGAGAAATACCATGACTGAACCGAAAATAAATCTTTATTATAAAAACGTTATGGCTGACGTGATAGGCGCAGAACACGGTATCATGGCCCCGCAGTTTGACGAATTAGCGGACCAGACGAAGCCGTTGATAGAAGAACTCAATGACCAGCGAAAAGCCGGTGCGATCCCTTACCGTGACCTTCCGTACAACGAAGAATATCCGGCGGCTGTTAAGGCTCTTGCCGGGCAGATCGCAGGCGAATGTGAGAATTTTGTTGTTCTCGGTATCGGCGGATCGGCACTTGGCAACATCGCCCTTCAAACGGCTTTGAACCCTTATATGTACAACATCGACAGTGCCCAGCGTAAGGGGCCGCGTTTGTTTGTCTTCGATAATGTCGATCCCGTCCAGCTTTCCAGTTTTCTTGATTGGATAGGCGACAAACTTGACAAGACAATTTTTAATGTGATAAGCAAATCCGGCCGCACCGCAGAGACCGCCAGTCAGTTCCTGATCATTCGCGGGATGCTCATTGACAAACTCGGAGCCGAAGCTGCTAAGGATCGTATCGTCGCAACGACCGATGTCAGTCAGGGTACAATGCGAAAGATCGCCGATGAAGCCGGCTATCGAACGCTCGTCGTTCCCGATGGTGTCGGCGGAAGATTCAGCGTCCTTAGTCCCGTTGGTTTGTTGAGCGCAGCGGTGTGCGGTATCGATATCGACGCTCTCCTTGCAGGCGCTCGCGACATGGACAAGAGGGTAAGTACAACCGATTTCTACGCGAATCCGGCTGCGATCAACGCCGCCGTAAACTTTAACAGCTACAACTGCGGCAAGAAAATATCCGTTATAATGCCTTACTCCTATGCCCTGAAAGATTTTGCCGACTGGTATCGACAGCTTTGGGCAGAGAGTCTCGGCAAGTCAAAAGATATCGCCGGCAACGAAGTATTCATCGGCCCGACGCCAGTAAAGGCACTTGGCGCCACCGACCAGCACAGCCAGGTGCAACTCTATCGGGAAGGGCCAAACGACAAGCTCTTTACCTTCCTTCAGGTAAACAAATTTGCCGCCGATGTTCAAATCCCCGCCGGTCCGGATTGTGCTCCTGAGTTGAGTTACCTTGCAGGTGCCCAAATGTCAAAACTTCTCAACAGCGAAAAACTCGCCACCGAATATGCCTTGCTAAAGGATAAACGCCCGTGCCTTACCATCGCTTTCGACGAGATATGCCCATCGACGATCGGTCAGTTCATATACCTTTACGAGGTAACGACGTCGCTTGCCGGTCTGCTATTCGCAATAGATCCATACGACCAGCCTGCCGTCGAGCTTGGAAAAGAAGCGACCTTTGCACTTATGAAAAGAGAGGGTTTTGAAGAGTTGGCCAAAGAAATAGAGCCAATCGCCGAAATTGACAATAATTTTCTGGTTTGATGCTTGAATTTTTCAGTCATCGAGATATAATTACTTTGAATGGGTTCCCTGAATAACAGGGTGTATTTCATTGCAAGTATTGTTTTTACAAAGGGTGTGTTTATGGATTATGCAGTTGTCATGGCAGGGGGGACAGGAAAACGGTTGTGGCCTCTCAGCAGGGAAAAAAGGCCGAAACAGGTTCTGAAACTCATCGACGGCAAAACTCTTTTACGTCGTTGCTTTGAACGGCTTACCGGTATTTTCGATCAGCGGAACATAATTATCCTGACCAATGCAGGCTATGCCAATGTTGTCCGCGAGAACCTTCCCGAGGTTCCATTCGGCAATGTGATAGCGGAACCTGCTGTTCGTGATACCGCCGGAGCGATAGGTCTGGCCGCGGCGGTTCTTACCAAGTTTGACCCCGAAGCATCGATGGCTGTGGTGACTGCGGACCAGCTCATCGAACCTGAAGGCATTTTTCAACAGGCAATGAAAGACGGTTTGGCGTTCGTAAACAAAAATCACGAAGCGATGGTAACTTTCGGGATAAAGCCGACGTATGCAAGTACGCAGTTAGGTTACATTCAGCTTGGGGACGAGCAGAATTATCCCGGCTGTGAAAATGCAATTTGCCCGGTCGAATCTTTCCGCGAAAAACCTGACAAGGATACCGCCACGAAATATGTCGACAGCGGCGAGTACTGCTGGAATTCCGGGATGTTCGTATGGAAGGCAAAAACCATTTTGCGTCACCTCTATGAAAAGCTGCCCGCTTGCCAGGAACCGTTGAAACGGATCCAGGCCACATGGGACGGGCCTATGCAGGAAGACGCCCTGAAAGAATGGTTCCTGAAACTGCCCAAGATCAGTATTGACTATGCGGTCATGGAAAAGGCCGACAATGTTCATGCCATCCGCCTCGATTGCAAATGGCTGGACATGGGCTCGTTTGCCGCCCTTGCCGATATAATAACCTCCGATGACAAGAACAATATCGTCGTAGCCGGTCAGAGTGAATTGTTAGATAGCGACAACAACATTATTGTCACCGAAGACAAAGATCACTTGATCGCCGTCATCGGCTTGGAGAATATGATCGTTGCCCACAGCCCGGACGCTACGCTCGTTTGCCCCATCGACCAGGCACAGCGATTAAAAGAATTGCTTGAACTGGTAAGGGGCCACAAAGACGGAAAGTTCATGTAAATTTAGCGGGCAGGATTTTATAAATGCGTTACATGGCAATTGACTTTGGCGACAAGCGCACCGGCCTTGCCGTTTGCGATGCCGACGAGACCATTGCTTCTCCGCTTAGCGTTCTTGTCGGGCAGGGGGCCTTGGCAGGTTTTTCGCGGAAAGATTCGACCGGGCAAATTGCATTTTCACAGCCGGGATAATTCTGCTCGTCCCCAAGCTGAATGTAAC
>DRGS01000100.1 GCA_011053245.1 Phycisphaerales bacterium | reverse complement strand
GTGTATAGCCAGCCCTGCCGTTACTGTTGCCATGTACTTTGCCAGGACGCCAAATATCCCGGTTCCCATGGTGCCGATCGTCACCGCCATGAGGGCGAATACTCCAACCGGAGCCAGTTTCATCACCCAATGGGTGATCTTAAGCATTACGGTGTTCAGGGCTTTGAAGAAAGAGGCCAATGGCTTTGCCTTTTCGCCAGCTGCTCCTATTGCCGCACCTAAGAGCAGCGAAAAGAATATTATGGACAGCATGTTTCCCTCGGCCATCGCGGCGATGGGATTGTTCGGGACGATGTCCGTAAATAGTGATCCGATCGAAGCGGCAGCGGCGGTTTCAGGGTCAAAATCACTGGCGGCGAGAGTGACGCCGACGCCGGGTTGGATGATGTTTACCAGCAGCAGCCCGACCGTTACAGCCAGGATAGTTGTCAGCATATAATAGACGAAAGTTTTGCCCCCGATGCTGCCGAGTTTGCGGATGTTGCCGATGCTTGCGACGCCGGTTGCCATCGATGCCATGACCAGGGGCACGATGATCATTTTCAGGAGGCGAATGAAGATGTCTCCTATGATCCTGAGATTTTCGCAGGCCGGGCCGAAGATGATGCCGGCGGCAATACCCAACGCCATCGCAAGGATGATCTGGTTATGTATTTTGCCTTTGAGAATATTCATTTTTCGTTCCAGTGTATGGCCATTATTTGTTAGAGACCCTTAGCCAGTCCTCGAGGTTCTTTGCCAGGGTTGTGACGAGTCTTTGCTTCATGATGTGGTCGATGAGAGCTGGTTTTATCTTCATCTTTACCATTGCTTTATGTGCCTGGTTCCAGAGGCGGTCCTGCTTTTGCTTCGAGTCGGCCAAGTATAACTCTGTGACGAGTTCCTGGAGCTTAGTTAACATTATCGTGTCGAGATTATCGTAATAATTAGCGATGACCTTCTGCTGGTGACTGGAATATTGTTGTTTTGCCATAATTGCCGCTACCTTAAAAATCCGTTCTATTTTTTCATGGCCTCGACACCACTATAACTCAAAACGGGTGACGATAAATTTATAATGCTATGTTTGTTTTTTTCGGTATTATATTCTTCCTTCGTAATACTACAATCGTAAGGACGCGTTGTGTGTGTCAGAGTAATCTTTTTAAGGTTGCCATCGGGAAGTTTCCGGGGCAGCCTGTTTTGCCGGTATAGCCGGGTGTTTCGCGATGGCCGTATATTCTGCTTTCGGTAATCCTATATCGCTTCTGCAAGAATCTTACGAGCTTTACGAGTGACTGCATTTGTGTGTATGTCGGCTGAGTTTTTCTGAAGTCGCCTACGAGACAGATGCCTATGGCATCTTCGTTGGCCCAGTTGCGGGGAGTGCCTCCGACGTGAGCTCCCGGTATCTGCTGTTTCCAGCGGAAAGTTACCTCTATTTTGCCGTCAGTGGCTCCACCGCCATTTCCGATGACAAAATCATACCCGACGCCTTTCCATCCTTTTTGCTTATGGTAACTGTGGAATGTCGCTGCGTTGCCGGTCTCTGTGAGAGAATGATGAATGACGATCGCCTTCCATGGTTTTTCAACGCGTCTGGGCGGATACCATTCAGTGGGTATGGTTTTTTCTCTGCGCTTATATGGGGGAGTGGTAACATACTCCAGCACGTCGGCAGCAGGTTTTACGGCAGTTGTTGCGACCGAGCCGATTATTTCAGGGATGCTACCACCGCCGGGGTCACAACCCATTACGAATATAGGGATACTAAGCAGAGTAAGAAACAAAATCCGTTTTGTCATTTTATGTTATCCATCACTTTTTATATTTTACCATGTGGACACTATTGCCATTATCATTGTATTCGACCGTGTCCATATATGTCTGCATCAGGAGCATGCCCCTTCCGTTCGGTTTGGTGCGGTTTTCTTTGATCCGTGGATCGGGCGTATCTCCTGGGGCGAATCCGCCGCCCTGATCTGTGACCGTTATTTCAAACTTTGCAGGTACAATGACATATTCTATCTCCACCTTCTTTGACGGATCCTGTTCGTTTCCGTGGACAACGGCATTGGTCAGAGCCTCTTCGAGAGCAAGGTGTATAGCAAAGAGAGCGTCCTTATCGAAGTCATTGTCCCCAGCTTCTGCAAGCAACTGTTCACAGAGAACTGCAATGGCCGACTTTGAGCTTTCAATAACCAATGACTTTCGCAATGACGAATCCGAAACCATAATGCATCCTTTTTAATATTTGAGGCTCCGAATCGCTTTTTGCTGATCATCACAAATATCAAATATCGTGTCGAGGCGTGTGATCTTGAAAATTTCGTATATCTGGGAGTCTATCGAGCAGAGCTTCAGGCGGCCGTCGGATTCGTTTATCCTCTTGCTGACCCTGATGAGCAGGCCCAGAACCGCACTGGAAAAGAACCTGACATTCGAGAAATCTATGATGAGGTTTATGCCGGATGTCTGACTGACGAGAGGCATTAGCGATTTCTCCAATGCCTGAATATCGTCTTCCTCGAGTATCTTTTCGTCGGTCAGTACCGCAATCGTTGCTTTTTCCGTGTACTCTACCGAAATCTTCGGGTTTCCATTGCCCATAATGTTCTCCATGACTATATGATCAATTCAGCTTTTGATGATAATTTAACGGCGATTGGTTGTCAAGACATTTGCGAAAAATGATGGCGGGCAATTACGAGGACATCGAATGCCTGAGCATATTTAAGGCTGTGATGGCAGTTCTAAGACGCATTGCACCTCTGGCGTGGGCGAAAACGCGTTTTTGTACGTCGCAATGGCCGTCTTTGGCGATGGCGATATAGACTGATCCGACCGGTTTTTCTTCGGTTCCGCCGTCCGGGCCGGCAATTCCAGTGACGGCTATGGCGAAATCGGCGCCTGATTTTTCTCTTGCACCTTCGGCCATTGCGGCGGCAACGGGTTCGCTTACGGCACCGTATTGGTCGAGCAGCGTTTGTTCGACGCCCAACTGGCTGACCTTGGCATCATTGTTGTATGTTACCCAGCCGTGGGTGAAGTATTGGCTTGCGCCGGGCGTGTCGGTGAGCATTTTTGAGATCAGTCCGCCCGTGCAGGATTCGGCAGTGGCGACGGTTTTGCCCTGACGGGTAAGTTCTGCTCCGATGACGGCGGCGAGCGTATCATCGTCGGTTCCGAAAACGAGATCGCCGAGAATTTCGCAGAGCTGCCGGCGATCGGTTTCGATCATCGAAAGCCCAGCATCTCTATCAGCGGCGGTCGCGATAATGTGCAGGGTGATAATACTGGAGCTTACGGTGCAATTGATGAGCGGGTTTCTGCCGCGTTCCATCAGGGCCCCTAACATTTCGGCAATGGTCGATTCTCCGGCTCCGATGCATTTGAGTTTTCCGGCTACGACTATTCGATCACTGCCGAGGCCTTCAAGTTGAGGTGCGATACTTTCGGTGAACATTGCTTTCATCTCGGAAGGGACGCCGGGCATTGAAAAAAGTAACTTGCCGTTATATCTTGCCATAATGCCGGGTGCGGTTCCGAGCTTATTCTTTAATGCAATTGCACCGGCTGGGAGGTAGGCCTGGACCTTGTTTTTGTCCGCCATTTCGTATCCGCGTTCGGTAAAGAATTGCTCTATCTCATCGAAGAGCTTAGCATTAAATTTTAATTCAACTCCCATGAACTCTGCCAGCCCCTGCCGCGTAATGTCGTCGTCTGTCGGACCGAGGCCACCTGTTATAAGTATTATGTCGGCATTTGCGGCGGCTTGGCCGATAGCTTCTGCGATAAGCTGCACATCATCGCCAACGGTGCAAGAGCTAACCACGCCCAGCCCCAAAGCGGCGAGGGACTTGCCCAGATATGCGAGGTTGGTATCGACCGTTTGGCCGGAGAGGAGTTCATTGCCTATGCTGACTACGCTGGCTGTTTTCATCGCTATCGCCTAAACATTGAACCTGAAGTTAATAATGTCGCCATCTTCAATAACGTACGTCTTGCCTTCGAGACGCGTTTTACCGGCTGCTTTGCATTCCTTTTCGCTGCCGAATTCCTTCATATCCGCATAAGCTACCGTTTCGGCTCGTATGAATCCCCTTTTGATATCGCTGTGAATTTTTCCGGCGGCGTCTAATGCCGACGTTCCCTTCCGTATCGGCCAGGCTCGCACCTCATCGGGTCCTACCGTCAGGAAATTTATCAGCCCCAACGATTCCTGACAGCTTCTGACGAATTTGTCCGCAGCCTGCTCGGTCAGGCCCAAATCGTCCATGAATTCTTTTCGGCTTTCGCTGTCGAGCTGCGCCAATTCACTCTCTAACTCAGCGGACAAAGTGATAATGTTCGTGTCTTCATCGGTCACAGCCGAGAAATCAAACTCGGCAGTCAGATCGTCCTCAGCAACGTTGACGACAACCAGTACGGGTTTCATGGTGAGAAATCCTAAAGACTTTATGATATCAAGATCCTTTTCGCTGTCGATGATACTGAGTATCGGTTTTTCGGATTCTAATCCTTCCTGCAATTTCAATTGAATAGCCAGTTCGGCTTTGTCCCTGGACTGTGTCTTGGTCGGTTTGTTTACCTGCTTTTCCAACCGCTCGATCCGCGTGGTAACAAGCTCAAGATCGGCAAGCAAAAATTCCATCTTCAGGTCGGCTAATTCTTTAACCGGGTCCGCTGCGGCAGCGTATGCGTTGAGAACGATGACGAACATATCAACAGTTCTGATCTGGCCGAACAGGCGTCTGGCTGCGGTGCGACCGGATTCGTCGGCGAATGAAAGCCCCGGCAGGTCGAGGCAGTCGATAGTAGCGTGGACAGTTTTTTTCGGTTTGTATAGCTCGGTAAGCCAGTCAAGCCGCTCATCCGGAACGCCAACCATGAGTTCGTCAATATTCACACTGCCAACAGGCGCCGCTTCCTTACCGCTTATCGCCGAGATGATAGTACTCTTGCCCGACTGCATTAAACCTATGAGTGCTGCTTTCAATTTTAACTCCTGAAAAAATAGTTACACTTTAGCCAAGTGGTAGATACGACCTGTCATTGCCACTCTCAACTGTCATTCCTGCATGTTTTTGGCAGGAATCCACAATAAAATAGCACCCGCCATCCTGCCCTCCGTAGCTTCAGCGAAGACGGAAGGCGGTTTCCAGTCTCATCTTAAGACACAACCTTGCTATGGGCAAGGAGTTTTTTTTGCCAAAAGAAAACCTCAACTGCTAATTGGGACTGGCCATCCCCACGCGGAAGCTAACCAAAAACCTATTTTTCAGTTTTTTTTAGCTTGCATTCTATTAAGTTTTTAATTGCTTTAATTCTCTTTGCTACACATGGCCAGTTCTTTATTTTATACAATAAATTCTTGTAATCTATCGGAAGACCGAATACTTCAAATTTGTCTCCAAAGATTTTGCGGGTTTTGTTCTCTGGCTTGTTTATAGCTTTATTTCCCTGCTCTGTTTCTGCTGACTTCTCTTCCCCTGCCTGTTTTGCCTTTGTCTCAACATACAACAAAGCCTCAGAATGAATTGCTAATATTGTTTTATGAAAAGTCTCGGAGGCTAACTTGAAATTGTGTATGCCATTTTCAAGATCACAAGTACTGCGGGAATCCGCTTCTGAGGCCACACGTTTCAATTCTTTATGCTTTTCGATGAAGCGTTGCGGAAAATTTGGAAGTCTGGCCGGTAGAACATTTAATAAGTCTTCACATGCTTTATTGATCGCGATAAGACGCTCTGTGAATGGTTTTGAATGGGAAGGTCTATACCAAAATTTCAACTCCGGTGTCAATTGCTCCTCAATCCACCGATTTAAATGTTCTGCTATGAAGCCTGTAGCTTTAACAATCCATTCAAATGAAGACTGAACATAATTAGCCGGATTTACTAAGTTATCGCTTTCTGGAATGCATAACCGTTCAATATCACCATGAATTATATCATTATAAAATCTTTCTGGATTATATGTGGCTTTCAGGGAAGCGGGAAGGCGGTTATATTCGTCACCTGTGACATACTTTTCTATTGATTTACTATAGTTTTCAAGTTCTTGTGTAAGCTCGTTATTGTAATCTAAAGAATCCGCCGACTCTTGATGATTTGGTATGATCTTTCCGTTTTTGTCTATCCTCATCATTTCACCTGTCTTGCTATCGGGTCGATCTGAGCGGTGGTAGGTTAGACAGGTAAGAAAAACCTTGCCACTGCTCAAATCGCTTAGCGGTTAACTACACCGCTTTTTTCTTTAGCGATCTTTTCGTTTCTCCATAAATCAACGATTAATGAAAATGCTGGGTAGATAAGTATAATTGCAATAGGGAAATACCATCCGATTTTGAAAGAGATACCATGATGTTTGTGATCCACATAAATATTCCCCAAAACCATGAGGAATAAAAAAACATAAAAACCAACCCAAGGCCAAAAAGTTCTTCCTATCTTAATGATGCGTGACAGAAGCATACCAAGAATATATCCCAGAAAACCAGGCAACAGAAAAATTGTACTCTCCACAGTAGATTGAACTAAGTTTTCAGGATAACGCAAAACTAATATAACATTACCAAGAATACCATACTTGGGATGAAGATCGGTTCTCCATTCAGGGTGTTCGTAGACTACTTTCAACGCAGCATAAGACATATCATAACCCCATTTTGTCAGATTCGATGAGTTCTCAGGAGGATTATATTCGGATAGTGATAATGGTATCCTTGAGTTGTAAAAATTCTGTTGGCAAATAATAAAAAATAAAAATACAATAAGGGCTAATGTAATTGATTTAATTTTCCTCATTTTCATACCGGGATTGTACTCGAAAGCAAGGGCTTTGGCAACTTATCCATTATATCCTCCCTTACCAATTTCACTTCACTTTCCACCACCACCCTAATTTTCTTCGCGTTTCAAATAATTTAGTTGACAAAAAACTCCAAGGTTTGTATAATAGAAGCCTAATAATCGGGATATATTGTTGCGGGTAATGGGGTACAAAAACATGAAAAAACAACAAAAAACAGAAACATCGCAAAACACCACAGAACTCTCACCTTTTCTGGATAAAAACATGATTTCGGCAAACAAAAAAGTGAAAAACAAAGCCAATTTAAACAGCCAAAAATACACTGCAACCCCTTACGATATAGGAACTTACAACGATTTATCCCCCAAAACCCAAAACGGAACAAAGCCAAACAAAGCCAATTTAAAGCCAATTTTAAAAAAGGAGAAACCGCGGCTTTCGGGTGATACCCAAGCAAAAAACAAAAAAATGAAAAGCAAACCCAATTTTTTCACTACCTCCAAACCCCTTTTTAGTAGTTCTCTGTGGTCCTCAGTTTTCTCGGTGTCCTCTGTGGCAAAGTTGTTTAAAATCCGTGTTAATCTGCGAAATCCGCGGATAAAAAAAATGACTACAGTTTTTAGAACCTTTTTTGGTATGAATGGCAATAGGGCAAGCCTTTTTTCTTTTCGTAGTACTGCTGGTGGTAATCCTCCGCCAGCCAGAATTTATCGGCTATGGCGATCTCGGTGGCGACTTTGTAACCTTTTTTCTTCAGGGTATCGATCAGTTTGGTTGCAATCTCTTTTTCGCTGCTGTCGTTATAGAATACGACCGACCGATACTGCGTGCCCACATCAGGGCCTTGACGGTTTACCTGTTCGGGATCATGGATCTCAAAGAATAATTTCGCCAGGGTCTCAAAATCCGTCTCATTCGGGTCATAAACAACCTCCATCGTTTCAGCATAGCCGGTGGTTCCGCTGCAGACTTCCTCATAAGTCGGATTTGCCTTTTGCCCGCCCATGTAACCGACCTGCGTGGAAATTACGCCGGGGGCTTTCTGGAAAAAGTGTTCGACACCCCAAAAACAACCACCAGCAAAATACGCCTTTTGTTTTTCATCGGCTTGCGGGGGTTTTATGAAGTTGAGCGAAAGAGAATTGACACAATGTCGCGTATCCTTCGGAGTAAGTCCCTCTCCGCTAAAAACATGGCCGAGGTGGCCGTCGCAGTTGGCACACAATATCTCGGTCCTTACGCCGTCTGCGTCGGGCAAAGTTTTTACAGCTTCGGCAATAGCGTCGTCAAAGCTGGGCCAACCACAGTTTGATTGGAATTTGTCGCTGGAGGTAAAAAGCTTTGCGTCACATCTCTTGCAGACATACGTACCGATCTCTTTGTGTTTGTCGTATTTCCCGGTGAAAGAGGACTCTGTCCCTTTATGGATAATTATCGATTCTTCTTCCGGTGTCAAGTCATTGAAACTGCTGTCATTATCATCGTTTTCCATTTTCCTAACTCCTGCGGACAGATACCGATCCTTTTCGAGAGGCGATACCCCCCTGCTGCCGGCATACCATATTGACACACTCAAAAGAACTGCGACCATTAATAAGAACAATATCCGCCTAATAAACACTTTCTTTTCCCTAACTTATAGCCCTTCCTCATAATATACGTCAAAGACAGCAGTTAGTTTGCGGGTCATTTGTCTTCTATGGTCGCTTTTTCTTTTTCGGCGTCGATGAACTTTTCTATTTCGCGTTGTTGGTTTCCCTCTGTCAGTTCTTTAACGATAAGCTCTTTGACATCTTCAAGCGGGCAGTGCATGGATTCTTTCTTATCGAATACCTTTGCGATGTGGAATCCGAACTCGGTCTCGAACGGTTCGCTCATTTGGCCGACTTCAAGCTTAAAGGCGACGTCCTCAAACCGCTGGACCATCTGGCCCCTTGCAAAATATCCGAGGTCGCCGGCGTTTTCCGGGCAGTCTGAATGCTGTGACGCTACTTCCTCAAAGTTATCTTTCTCGATGATCCCGGCGTATATTTCATCGATCTCTTCTTTTGCCTTTGCCGGGTCAACGTCCTGGCCGGTGTGCTTTATGATGTGTGAGGCTCTGATCGTTTCCGGGATAAGGAACCTGTCCATGTTCCGGTCATAATATTTTTTGATATCTTTTTCCGTTGGCTCTTTGGCGTTGGCTGTCAGCGATTTGACTATGTCCTCCAACCGCATTTGCTCTTCAATACTTTTTTTAACTTCCGCTTCTTTATCCGGAGCCAAACCGATCTTCTCGAAAAACTTATCTCTTCCACCGGCGTTTTCCACAGCTTCATTAAAAACGGTGTCAATCTTGGCAGCGTCTATCGGTTCGCACTTTTTCAGAGCGGTCTGTCGCATGAGTACATGCTCGATTACATTTTCCCTGGACCACTCCAAAAGCTGCTTTTCCTGCTCCTGAGGAGACTGATCGGCAAAAGCCTTTTCGTAATCGGGCTTGAGCCTTTCAAACTCGGCTTGTATCCGGGCATCGTCGATTTTTTCGTCGTTAATGTAAAGCGTCATAACAAACTCCTGTCTGAAGTATCAAGAATTTTTAGTTATCACCTCAACCGTACAATCGGGCATTGCCGACAAGAACCTCTTGCCGTAATTTTTTCGCACGATGCGGCTGTCAAGTACAACGACGATGCCGGTGTCGGTTTTGTTCCGCACGAGCCTTCCGAAGCCCTGCTTAAACCTTATAATAGCCATGGGAAGCTGATATGTAAAGAATGGACTTTCGCCTTTTTGACGAATCTGCTCGATCCGGCCCTGTATTAGCGGGTGATTCGGTACGGCAAATGGCAAACGGACGATTATGACATTGCTCAGAGCCTGGCCTGGGACGTCGACACCTTGCCAGAAGCTATCGGTTCCGAAAAGCACGCTTCTATGGTCGTCTTTGAAATGCTCCAATAGAGTGGAGCGGTCGGTTCCGCCGCCCTGAGTAAGTAGTTCCATTTGGTTTTCGGCAAGAAAATCGGTAAGCCCGTCGGCGAATTTCCGCAGCATCACATAACTGGTGAAAAGTACGAACGCCTTGCCGTCGGTCTGGAGGAGATATTTCTTTACCTTCTCCATTGCCTCGGCGTGGAAATCTTTATTATTAGGTTCGGGCAGGTCGGCTTCGACGTACATCGTTACCTGTCGTTTGTAATCGAAGGGCGAGCCAAGCTGCAAAGCCCTGAAATCTTCAAGGCCTATCCGCCCGGCGAAAAACTCGAACCCGCCGGCGTCATCGCTACCGTCGCAACTGAGTGTTGCGCTTGTCATAATGACCGAATCGAACTTATCGAACAGGCACCTCTTGATGTCCGGGCCGACATTGAGCGGAGCGCTTCGCAGCGATATACGCCTTCGCCTGCCCTTGCTGACCTCGACCCAGTAGATACTGCCCTCCTGCGGCTGGGTAAGAAATTCTTTTATAGACTCTTCAAGCCCCTTGCAGCGGTCAATATATCTTTCGAATTCAAATCTGTCATCTTCATCTTCGCCCTTTTTAGAAAGTTCACCCAAGGCAACTCGAAGCTCTTTTAGCGTTTCCGTTATATTGTCGTCGACAAAGTTGGGATGACACTTTCCGGAAGTTTCATCCTTTGCGTGCTCGTGCCATGCCTGGACCTGCGTAAAGAAAACCTTTGCCGCTTCTGTGCATTTTTCGACGAGAGCTATTACGTTATCGGCTCCGGTGATAAAGGCTAACAGGCCTCTTCGCGTTCGGGTGTTGTATAGGTGGCTTAGCAGATAGCTGATGGTATAATTCGTTATGTTTATTCCGAAATGATCCTCTGCGACATGCTCGACATTATGGGCTTCGTCGATGACCACGAAATTGTATTCGGGCAGTATTCCGGGCGAAACCTCCTTTAGCACAAGATCGCTAAAGAGCAGGGCATGATTTGCAACGATTATATTAGCGGTATCCAGTTTTCGCCTGGCCTTCCAGTAAAAGCAATCTCGAAAGTGCGGACACTTTCTTCCGCGGCAATTACCGTGTTCGCTTTTTACCGCGTCCCAAACCCCTGGTGACGGAACTTCGGGCATGTCGCTCAATGACCCATCCTTCGTATCGGACGCCCACGCCGCGACAAGCATGATGTCATCGATCAATTCCTGAAATTGACCCTTCTGTCTGGCAATTGCATAATCGAGACGCCGCTTGCAAAGATAATTGGTTCTGCCCTTGGCAAGGCACGCGGTAAAATCGCCGCCTATGACGTCCGCCAGAAACGGGATGTCCTTATTGATGAGTTGCTCCTGCAAGCTGATGGTGTATGTGCTTATGATGACCTTACCGCGTTTTCGCAGTACCTGATCGATCGCGCTTACAAGATACGCAAAGCTTTTGCCTACGCCGGTTCCGGCTTCGACGGCCAAATGGGAACCTTCGTTGAAAGCCTTCTGCACCGCCAGAGCCATCTCCACCTGCTGGGGCCGTTCTTCGTAACCGTCGTACGTCTTTGCTATCAGTCCGTTTTCACTGAGAATGTCGCTAACGCTCAGGCTGTCAGGGTTGTTAAAGTCGATCAAGGCAGTCTCTCATTTCGTATTGTCTATTGTTTTTTTAAGCGATTTTACCGCCTGGCTCTCGGCCATCGCAGCGGCTGCTTCGCTTATGTGCTGTTTTGCCTTGGGGGTGTTTCCAAGGTTGTAATGAACATACGCCATAAGAAAAGAAAGCTCGCCGGAGCCGCTTTTCTCTAACCACTCGTCCATCTCGACGAGTCTGTCATCTATTACATCCCTGCTTGACAGGAATTTTGCCAGGTCAATTTTTTGTTCGGCATGTTCCGGCGATAACAGAAGCGATTTCGAAAGAAAAAACGAAGCGCTCATGTACTCGCCCGCGGCAAAAAGTGAAATCGCTTTCTTCGCCAGTATCAGACCATTTTCGGAGTCATAGATCGCAGCCAATGTGTACATGTCGGCGGCTTTGTAGTATCTGCCCTCCTTGAGGAACATCTTGGCCCGCAATGCATACTCGCCGTATTTCGCGTCTGCAAAACTCTTATATGTTTTATGAGGCCCCAATATATTAAGGACTCTTTCGTGTTCGGCTCTGCCGATCTTCATCCATTTGCCAAAAGGACCCTTGTCCGCAGGTTCGGTGTCTTTGGGCAGGTCCTTTTCGGGAGCAGTGTCCTCTGGCTTCTTTTCTTCTTCGGCGGGCTTGTCTTCAAGAAGTTTTTCCGCTTCCTTTTCCAGTTCCTTTTGCATCTGTTCGTGAATGTCAGCGTAGTCTTTCGGGACATCCTCTACGGTTTGGGGTTTGTCGGGTTCGGGAGGTTGGGGCGGTTTGAAGTGCCACAAAAGTTTCGTATCCAGCAAATCGTCTCCGATTTTCCGGGTTTCTATGGTAAGTGTATCTTCGTTGAACAGACTCTCTTCTTTCAGGACACGATCTATTTCCTGCTGAAACTTTCTTAGCTGGCGCTGCTCGGCGAGGGCCGTTTCAAGCTCGCTAACTTCGGCGGTAAGGGGCCTGGACTGAGTGTAATAATCCTTAAAGGCCGCGTTTACACTTGCGAGAGATTGCAGTTTACTGCCGCCGGTTTCTCCTTTGAACTGCATCTGCGGGGGCATAAGCCGCGAAGATATCTGTGCCCGGTTAAGCGAGGTTATCGTAGGCGCCGGGGAAAACTGAGATTGGAACGGTGAAGAACTGTCCGGATAAAACAGGCCGGCGGAACCGAGGGAGTCGGAATTGAGCAGGGAAGAATTAAGAGTTCCTTCCAATATGGATAACTCAGAGGTCGAATTGTACGGTACGATCCCCTGAAAATAGTTTCCATTTGGAAGAGAGCCGGTAACTACGAGGTCGCCAATAGCACCGTAATTGATCTGGGGTTTTCGGATAAGTCCGCTGGTACCTGCCTGAGGGATCGTCGCTTTGCCTATGGAGTCATCGCCCGGATAGTCGAAACCGAAGCCTTCCGCAGCAATCGTCCCGATGCAAATAATTACAACAAGTTTCAGCCAAATGTTTTTCATAATACACCTACTCATCCCTATCCGTATTATACTTGGGTTTTTCGGCCCAGTTAAGTTTACCGGCCAGAGTGTCCCATTGCGTCCGCGTCGGGTTATTGACCACCTGGAACCAGCCTTGATGTCGCCTGACCTTTACGATGTCTCCCTTTAATAAATTCATCGAAACCTCACCGTCAAGTATCAGCGATGTTCCGTCATTGACTTTTATGGTTTGTATCTCAACAGTACTTTCGGCACTTATCACTATCGGTCGAAAACTCAAAGAATGCGGGCATATCGGCGTAATTACGATCGCTTCCAAACCGGCACTGAGTATAGGTCCGCCTGCCGAGAGGTTATACGCTGTCGAGCCGGTCGGGGTCGAGATTATCGCGCCGTCACTTATACAGCCCGCCAACGAACTCCCCTCAACTGCTATCTTTAACTCTACCATACTAAAAGGCTGGCCCGACGCGATCACCATATCGTTTACAGCGGTCGAATCAAACTTCTCGACACCATCGCTTATGACGCTGCATCGAAGTATCATTCTCTTTTCAATGAGTCTCTTGTCGCTGGTAATACGCTCGAAAAGCGATTCGAGTTCGTCAATACTAAATTCCGCCAGGAATCCCAATTTGCCGACATTTACGCCGATAACCGGCACATCTGCTTCGCTCAGGTCGCGAGCAGCCGAAAGTATCGTGCCGTCACCGCCGAAAACCACCGCAAAATCCGCTTTTCGCAGTGTGTCAACCGGGCAACTGCCGTGAAAACAATTGGCAATTATCTCCGCTTGTCCGTCGATGAATTCGATAAACCGCTCAACAGCCTCAGCGGCATAACGCCGTTTCGGATCTCCGAAAATTATTATCTTTGGATTAGTCATTTTTACCACGCCTGAATTAAACAATTCCCATTACCGCCTCGACAATGCGCTCTGTGCTTATCCCTATATCATCAAGTTGAACACTTCGCAAGCCTGCTCTTATGAATCCATCCGGTCCGCCAAGGACAATGACCTTGCCATTGGTCGGATTTGCTGCCGTTTTGTATTTGCCGGATTGCCGTGCGGCAACGAGTTCCATTACCGCCGAACCGAACCCGCACGCGATGCTATGATCCTCAATAGTTACGACGGTCTTTCCGGCTATGACCATATCGGCGATCCTTTCGTCAACCGGTTTGGCAAAGCGAGCGTTTATCACACTCACATCTATTCCTTTACCGGCGAGAACTTCGGCTGCTTTGACCGCTTCGGTTAATACGCTGCCAAGAGCAAGAAGTACGATGTCGCTTGTGCCTTGATGGACGGTTACGCTCTTGCCCGTTTCGAACGGTTGCGATAATGAGTTTTCCTCGCCTAACTTAGCTATAATAGTTTCCTGCTCCGCGTCGGCTATGGCGTCCTTTGGGTATCGTATTGCCACAGGGCCGTCATATTGAACAGCGAACTTGAGCGCTGCGACAACTTCGCTGCCATTAGCGGGCGCAATAAGAACCATATTCGGGAGCATTCGCAGGTATCCGACGTCCAGCATTCCATGATGTGTAGGACCGTCGCTTCCGACTAATCCGCTGCGGTCGATGCAGAAGACCACGGGCAAATTCTGAAGAGAAACTTCCTGGAAGATCTGATCGAAGCCCCTTTGTAAGAACGTTGAGTAGATGCACACGACGGGTTTCAGACCCTGTTTTGCAAGGCCGGCGGCTATATCGACGGCGATACTTTCGGCGATACCGACGTCATAGAACCTGTCCTTGAATTGCTCGCGAAACTTCGTAAGCCCCGTCCCGTCGGTCATCGCAGCGGTAACAGCGACAATGCGTTCGTCTTCGGCGGCGAGTTCTACAAGGCAATCACCGAAGGCCTGCGTGAATGTTGCTTTGTCAGATGTAACCTCATCTTCGAGCTTACCGTTTATCTCAAAAGGCCCGGTAGAGTGAAACCTTGCCGGGTCGTCATCGGCGGGGCTGAAACCCTTGCCCTTCTTCGTATATACATGCAGCAAAGCGGGCATGTGCAGCTCGCTCATCGCCCGGAAAATGCTTATCAGCGAGGCGATGTCGTGGCCGTCGACAGGGCCGAAGTAAGGAACGTTGAGACTTTCAAAAAGTTTGCTCGGAGATATAGCCATTCTGAGAGTTTTTTTGAAATGTTCAAGTGCGCCTTCCATCTTTTTGCCGACAAATGGCAGGTGTTCGAGTATGTTATTTGTCGTCCGGCGAATGTCATCGTATGTATGACTGAGCCTTACCTTCGCAAGAAAAGTCGCTATCGCGCCTTGCGTAGCGTCTATTGCCATTGAGTTATCATTGAGAATGATAAGCATTTGGCGTTTGGCAAGTCCGAGATTATTGAGGGCTTCGAACGCCAGGCCGTTTACGATACTTGCGTCACCGACTACCGCGACGATCTTTTCATCGGTGCCTTTTTGCTGGGCGCCAAGGGCCATCCCTAAGGCTGTTGCTATCGAAGAACCGGCATGGCCGACGCTGAACTTATCATATTCGCTTTCGGCGGGGTTCGGAAAACCGCTCAGTCCGTCGCGCTGGCGAAGCTGGGGGAACCGATCTTTTCTGCCGGTAAGTATTTTGTGCGCGTAACACTGATGGCCGACGTCCCAGAGCAGATGGTCCTTTTTGAAATCGAAAACATAGTGCATTGCGACGGTAAGCTCTATCACGCCAAGATTGCTCGCTAAGTGTCCGCCGCTTTGGCTTACCGAATGCGTTATATACTCCCGCACCTGATCCGCAAGTTCCGTTAACTCTTCGACCGACAAAAGATGAAGGTCCTGGGGACCGTTTATACTGTCAAGTAACTTATCCATCGACGCCTTTCGTAATGTCCAATATCCGTCTGCCCATAAGGGCGAGGTCATGCTGTTATTTCGTTCTTTTCAAAAGTTCCATCGCAAGCTGTCTTAATATATCGGCTTCGTCGCCGAAAATGTCCAGCGTTTCAATTGCTTCATCGGCCAGCTTTCCGGCTATCGCCTGCGACTCGTCCATGCCGACGATCAAAGGGTATGTCATCTTGCCCTGCAACTGATCCTTACCGGCGGTCTTGCCTAACTGTTCGCTGCTGGCAACAACATCGAGAATATCATCTGCTACCTGAAAACCAAGGCCTATCTTCAAACCGTATTCCCTTAGGCGGTCGGTCCGCTCTTTATCGGCATTGCCGCTGGCAGCGCCCATCTCCGCGGCGGCGGCGAACATCTTCGCCGTTTTGTTCACATGGATATATTCGAGAGTCTCGATATCGCCTGCGACATTCGTACTTGCAATATCGGCCATCTGTCCCGCGATCATCCCTGATGGTCCGGCAGCTTGGGCAAGTGTCTTTATCAGCCTTACCGTAACAGCAGGTTCTGCATTCTGGTTCGCAAGGATGTCAAATGCCAAAGTCAGCAGCGAATCGCCCGCAAGTATTGCCGTCGCCTCATCGAAAGCCTTATGACACGAAGGTTTGCCCCGCCGCATATCGTCATCGTCCATCGCGGGCAGGTCGTCATGGACCAGCGAATATGTATGTACCATCTCGATCGCACAGGCGGCGGTTATTGCCTGATCGGTGACTTTGCCCGCAACGACCTCACAGCACCACAACACCAGAGCGCCTCGCAAACGTTTGCCCGGCCCGTCAAGCGTGTACCGCATAGCCGTTTCCAGATCGGGGTTGATATCGCGGCTGGACTCCAGCGTCTCAGCTAAGGCGGTGTTTACAACCTGGGCCTTTTCGGCGAGAGTACTCTTGAAATCAACCTCAAATAACCGTTTTTTACGCATTTAAGCCCTTTAACAGCGGATAGTAATGGCTTTTTTTAGTATCGTCTGTTATTATAATCGTTTTGACGCCGTTTAACACTAAATAATTGTCATTTGCAGGACCGATCCTTTGCCATGATCTTAATTCTCGGTGTAACCGCAAGCGGAAAGAGCAAGCTGGCCTTTGAACTGGCCCGAACAATTGGCGCTGAAATCGTCAGCATCGACTCGATGAAAGTCTATAAACGCATGGACCTCGGAACTGCGAAACCGGCTTTTGAGCGGCAAAAACAGGTTAAATACCACCTTATCGACGTCGTAGAGCCTTTTGAATCCTTCTCCGTTGACCGATTCCTTGCACTGACCGATGCCGCTATCGAGCAGATACAAGCCGCCGGCAAACCCGTTATCGCCGCTGGCGGAACGGCTATGTACATAAAGACCCTTTTGTATGGACTTTTCGAAGGGCCGGGCTCCGAGGATAAATTGCGGCAGGAATTGAAGGACCGCATCCAAACCGAAGGAACCGCCAACCTCCACGCAGAACTTGCCGCAATAGACCCCCCTGCCGCCGAACGTATCCACCCCAACGATGAGCGGAGGATCATACGGGCACTGGAGGTGTATCAGCTTACGGGAAAACCCATCAGCTCGTTCCAAAAACAGTTCAAAGCCGAACAGATGCGTCGCGACTGGACCATAATCGGCTTGCGGCGTCCCAAACCCATCGAGAGCAGCCGGATAAATCTACGCGTAAAGAAGATGATCGAAGCAGGACTCGTCGATGAGGTCAGATCGCTTCTGGCAGAGAATAAACCCCTCAGCAAACAAGCCGCCTGCGCAATCGGATACGCCGAGATCATCGACCACCTCAACGGAAATCTGAGTCTCGAAGAAGCCATAGAGAAGATAAAGATAAACACCCGCCGCCTTGCCAAGGGTCAGCGAACATGGTTCAAAACTTTCAAAAATGTAAACTGGATCGACGCATCAGAAGACGACACCGAAGACGACATCCTGCAAAAGACGCTCGCGTTGATCGACCCATAATAAAAAGTTTGTCACGGAACACCGGCAGCGACTTCAGCGGTTTACAAGCGAACTTAAAAAATACCATTGGTATCAGGTTTTTTATTTATATCGCGGATCGTTCCACTGGTCGATACCCTTTTCCTTTTTTTGTTTTTCAAACTGCACGGGGAATGGCTGCTCGACATCTAAGCGAGCATCTTCGTTGACCATCAACGGCCTGACTTCATCCCACCATGCGTCATACGCTTTCAGCATTTCGGCAACAACTTTTGGATTTTCTTTGGCTACATTCTTTTTCTCGCCCGGATCGGTTTCGATGTCATAAAGCTCATTTTTACCGACAAGTCGCCATTTCTCATTTCGCACGGCAAACCCCTTGTACTTTGCGCCATCAGGGTCGGTGTTTCCTTCTCCCCAGTTTCCCGGTGCATCTTTCTTACTCCATCGGCCTTCGTGGAAAACTGTGTATCTATCTTCCCATGCGGTTTTGGGATTCTCGATCAAGGGCACCAAACTTCGACCGTCAAGGTCCAGTCCTTGTGGAATTTTCGCTCCGGCAAACTCCGCCAGTGTCGGGAACATATCATAGTGCCTCGCCAAACGATCCACGTCGACGCCTGCCTTGATCTTACCCGGCAACCTGAAAAACAGAGGCACCCTCACGCCCCCTTCGTTAACGGTTCCTTTCTTTCCCTTCATGCCATAATTATAAACAGCCGCACCAGCCGCGGATCCGTTGTCGGTCATAAAGATAAGCAGCGTATCATCGGCAAGGTTCCACTCGTCCAGTTTCTTCATCAGCAGTCCCATGTTATCGTCGATGTTGGTGACCATCCCTAAAAACGCAGCCGATTCATCGGAACATTTACCTTCATACAATGCCTTATATTTATCGGCAACCAGATACGGAGCATGAGGCGCATTTGTCACTATGTAGGCAAAGAATGGTCTGTCTTTACTTTGCTCTATCCACGACAGTCCCTGTTGGAAGAAGATATCCGTGCAATACCCTTTTGTTTGAACAAAGGTATTGTTGTGTTTAATAACCGGATCGAAATAACCGTTATCGGGAGCATCGGCGCATGTACCCGGATAGCTCTGGCCTATTCCGCCGCCACCGTGAATGAACACCTCGTCAAAACCGCGTTTATTCGGCTGATATGCGTCAGCGTCGCCAAGATGCCACTTGCCAAATATACCGGTAGTATACCCAGCCGTTTTTAATACTTCCGCGATAGTCGTCGAGCTTAGTGCCATGCGTTCGCGTTCGAGAATGGTATGGGTCACACCGTTTTTAAACGGCGTACGCCCGCTCATCATCGCAGAGCGAGTAGGAGCACATGTCGGGCTTACATGGAAATCGGTAAACCGTGTGCTTTGGCTATACAGCTTATCAAGATGGGGCGTCTTTAAAAACGGATGCCCGTGACAACCCAGGTCCCCATAACCCTGATCGTCTGTCATAACCAAAATAATGTTGGGTTTGGCAGTCTTCTCTTTCGCCTGCTCTACGACAGCAGAGCACCCACACAAAGACAATACGACACATACAATAATAAACATTTGAATTGCGATACTTCTAACTACAGTTTTCATGCTATTCCTTTCAATAGTAATGATCTTACCAAAACCACCATCAACGGTCCCATTCTAAGGCCTTTTATCCCTCTTTATTCTCACTGCAGCCGTGTGTTGAATGGATCAGTTTTCAGGGTGAAGGTCACGTATTCTCCCTGCTTTGAGGAAAGCGGAGCCTTCCCCAAAAAACTTCACCGCATATGCCGCCGGGGCCATATAACCCAAACTGCTGTGCGGACAATAATGATTATAATCCATCCGCCAGCGATCCGCAACATATCTTAATTCATCAATATGCAAAAATAATTCTCGGTTCAAAAACTCCTCTCTAAGCCGGCTATTG
The DNA here is from genome assembly GCA_011053245.1 of Phycisphaerales bacterium. The sequence continues at coordinate 103 of DRGS01000100.1, read as the reverse complement.
AATGATTCAACATAGCCGTTCTCCCACGGACTGCCAGGTGCCAAATATAGCGTGTCAACACCAGATACTTCAGCCACTTCTCACAAACCTGATAACCTTTGAT
>DRGS01000099.1 GCA_011053245.1 Phycisphaerales bacterium | reverse complement strand
GGATAGGCATATATGTAAGCCTGAACACCAATTTCTCGAGTTCTGTCTGCTGCCATTGCAGGATCGGCAGCCAATTGTAGAATGATCGATAATGCCAGAATTCGCGATGTAACGATTCTCTTAATTAGAGTGACGCTTTTTTTCATTTCCATTTTGGTTTTTCCTTTCTTAAAATTAGCATTCATAATTTCCACCTTTCCTGTAAGAAATTTTTGAGATTAACGACTAATAGCTTCGTCAAAGGCCTTGAGCGAAGCATGCAAACTTGCAAATCGCTTCTCGCCAAGAATCAACTTGCTCCAGTCATCTTTACTCAATTTAATAGTCTGGCCCTTATTAGGTTGATTTGTGATCGCCACAATGCCATTACGCAGTGCAATGGCATAGCTGACTTTTTCGTCGGTAAAGTTGGCGTTGAATTCGGCACGTTTTCCTTCAGCCAGACGCGGGGCAACCATAAAACGCAAATACTGCACATTGTCGTTGAGCGGTGAAGCCGCCAATTTTTCCGCTGTCACCGCACCCAGTATCCGGCTCAGTTGTTGATAATGGCTAATGGCGTGCTCGCCAAAGCGTACCTTGCCTTCGTGTAGTAACGCTTCGGAGATATAGAAACCTCTGGCATTGGCTGAAGTTGTGCGTTGCCCCAGAGCACGGGCGGCTTGGGCACGAAGCGTTTTGGCCTCAGCGTTACTATTGTCCAGATGCAACAGTTGTGATGTCAGGTATAGCGACCACTGCCACCCTTCAAATGTTTTCTTCGCGTTTGAAGCTTTGGCGTTTTCCAATACTTTGTCGGCGCCGCCCATGGCATCAACCATCTGGTTGCTGAAACGAGCTTTACTCAGTGGGTTGATATCATAGACATCCCATCCCATCCAGCCAATGCGAGCGTTGTAAACCCGCTTGACATGGCTCTCGACCTGACCGTAGGTTTCCTTGTTTTTGCGAATTGCTTCGGGCAAGTAAATCATCTCGGCAGCGCCCTGAGCATCCATACCAAGGGCAATCGCGCGAAAAGTCTGGTCATGGATGATTTGCATCTGGTCGCGAGTTTCCTGGATGCCCGCAATGACCTTGTCCTTGCCGATCACCGGCTGGCCGTGAATATCCACATGATACTCGATGTCACGAGTCATCGCCAGGTCAGCGGCTTCGACGAAGACCATCGGGTTTCGATACCAATCTCCACGCAGGGTATATAAATTGAAGATAGTGCCAGCGGCAAGAGCGTTGGAGGTCAGCAATTTCTTGTCGGGAAAATAGTAGGCTACACTTTCGGTGACATCGGTTTTGCTGGGCAACACTTCCACTCGTAAACCAGCAATCTCATGCTTTTCAACCACTCCATCCTTGAAGGTGATGTCAGGCGGCACGAAAGCCTTGGTGCCGGTCATTTTCTCCGCACTGAAACCCATGAGGTTGGGGAACGCATCGGGACCCTTTGCAGGGTGAAACATGCCGAACTGGATCGCCGCCCTGGTTCCGAAGTTACCCGCTAACACACTGACCCCCTGATCGGCATTCAGGGTCGCCACCAGATATTCATGTCCGTAGAACCTGGTATCCTCATCCTGCCATGCCTTCGCCCCAGCCGCATAGTGGGAGTGGGTGTAGAGCACGGCTGCGACCTTGATCTTGCCAATTTTGTCTTCCAGGGCGTGGCGTTGCTCTTGGGCCACTTCAAGGTAGTCACCGGCATCTACTATAATCCAGCCCTCGGGTGCCTTGACGGCGATGATGTTCGCGATCCCCCAACCGCCAATGCGGTAAATACCGTCTGCGATTTTCCGCACACTTTTTTCTTCAACCATTGCCGCAGCCTGGGGTGAGGTTAATGAACCCTTGGGGCCAGTGACAACCTTGTCTTGCAGTGACATATTGTACTGGCTGCCAGATGCGGTCATCTTTTCGGCATGGACAACAGGCACACTACAAATCACCAATACTGCAATAACGATTTGTTTTGTTCTCATGATTCTGCCCTTTACTGTTTTTGCTGGCTGTTTTTAATTCAATTCGTCTTATCTTATATATCGATTTTCACTCTGACGCCGGCTATATAGGTATCGCCCACGCGACGGTCGCCGGGGTTAATATATTGAAGGTCAGCGGTAATGTGCAGCCATGGTTTGACTTGAAAGTTATAGAACACTTCCACACCGTCAGCGTCATCTAAAAACTGGGATCTAATAAAGTTCGGCAGTTTATTGGAAAGAGAAGTATGAAAGTAGCCTATACCGAATCGATCATGATCGCGGTTTTCAATTATCCCCTTGCCTCCAAGACCGATGCTGTAAAATTTGTGGACCACGCTGGTATCCTCATCGGCAATTCCGTAGCGGCCGAAGAGTCCGAATCCCTGTGTGGGATCTTGCTGTTCCGTGAACAAATACTGGTGGAAATTGTAATAAAACGACCACGATCCTTCCTGCTCTTCGAGTGGGCCCAACCCGAGAAGAAACTCCAGAAGTGTGCGCGGATTCTGTTCCAGCAGGGTAACATCTCTGTCATTATAAGTTCCGCCAAACAGATGCCTGCCTGGCAAACCAAAGAAACGACTCGGCTGCGAATATTCCGAAGAAAAATTGGTTCCATCTTCAAAATCATCGTCCCATCCTGCCCGGTTGGGCTGTCCGTTGGCTCCGAGTGCCGAGAATTGAAGAATAGCTGGGTCCGGGTCCATCACATTGGGGAAATAGAAAACCACTCCGCCTCCCATTGAAGAATAGGGAGCGGTTCGAAGGATGACCGGGTTGAATACAAAATTCGGATTCATGAAGTTCTCTTTGCCTCTCGATCCGGCAAACTCATTGTTATCCCCGTCCAGCGTATCGATTTTCCCGAAGACTATCCCCATGCTCTCAGAGAGAAACTGCGTAAATACAACATGAGACAGAGTCGTTCTGTGTTCATCCGACAGGGGAAACAATCCGTCGGTGTTGACTCCCAGAACAGATCCGGAGGCGAGGTTGGCAAACTGACCGTACTGTGTTTCAGCCCGTATTTCTACAAATGCACCTTCCCAGAGTCCCATTTTTTCAAAGTCCATCTGGAGCCAGTAATCGACGGAGCCGCCGTACTTCCAACTCTTATCCCGGCCCCCGCTGAGAACTCCCTGCCAGCTTTGGAGGATATCGATGTCAAAAGTAATCCCCTTTTTGGCCAGGTCCGTGCGTCCGCCGCCCCAGTCCCCCGTCAGTTTGGTCCTTGCAAAATCCAGGGCTTCGTCTTTCGGTTCTGCCGCAATTGTATGATCCACTTCCGGCCACATTTCATCGGACTGTGCCAATGTGGTATCGGCTTTCGGTGGTTTTTCATCGGCTGCATGGGCTGTGGCAAAAACACCTATAAAACAAAAAATTAAAATTGATCCTGTATGTTTGGTCATTATTTTCCCCTCTTTTTAGTATTCACATGCAGCAAAAATGAATGTATTGCATTTAATGAGGCATCGACCATCAGGCCATAAGTTATTGACGTCTCTTTTTCTACCTTAACCAAATACTATGGAGCATAAATTAGTGGTGAGGCGAGCCTGAATTCAAGCAAAGTGCCCGCAGGAATATTTACCTGCTCACCTTCGGTCAGGACCGAAACTCCGATCCCCAGCGCAGCACCTCTTTTTGCTCCTTTTGAACCTCTTACCAGCGCACCTATACCTGCGGCAACACCAACATTTTTTACTGTTTGTTTACCGGTTTTTTTGCCAACAACCTTGATAGAAGAGGTAACGACAGGGTAAGGCTTTTCATCAATCATAATATCGGTAATTATAACTCTTAGTTCGGCCTGTCCAGCTAATCTGCCGGTTTTCTCGGCTCTGGTTAAACGACCAAAAACATCTTCACCCCGCCGAGCGATCACCTGTCCCTGGCCTATCAAATCGGCTCCAAGAGTACCGGTGAACATGTGTCCGGTCCCATGCCTTTTAGAATCGAGAGTCTCGTTGGTTCTAACCGTAATTCGCGTCCCTGCTGGAATCGTCACTGTCTGAGGGATAGATGCTGGCTGAACTTGTGCAGGGGTAGCTGGCGCAGGAGGCGTCTTCTGTTTTGGAACAGTTGCCGGCGAAGGTGTCTCCACAAAAGTGATAGCCAGAACATCACCTTTGGGGTAAGTTTGAAGATTCTTACCTACCTGAAAACGAACGGTCTTTTTAGTTCCGCCCATGAAATCACCCATGATTATCGAACCATTAAGCAATTCCAACGTATCCGCCTCCGCTGCAACGCAAAAAACCATATTAATTACCAGTACAAACAGGATTTTCTTTTTTCTAAGCATTGAACACATAATTCCACCCCTTTCTGAATTTTAGTTGTCATAAAGTTTCCTGTAATCGTTCAGATCAACTAATGGCCCCAACGGTTACCATTATCCTAAGTATCGTCCCAGTGGATTGTCGCACCAGAGCCAGCAAGGCTCAACAAGAGAAATCCTGATTCTGACATAGATAATTTCTTAGGGTTAAAAATCTACTTTAATTCGTTTTTTTATTACTTACCTTCTTCTGAAGGAATGCGATTTGCCAGTGCCTTCTTTGCTATGCGTGTAACAAGAACCATTACAATAAGCGTTGCCAATAAACCGACGCCGTATAGAACCCATTCACCGGTTGTGCGTGTGTGCTGTCCAGGTCTCATTTTGGCCAGATTACATGCCAGTGAACCTATATAGACGTACATAATTGTGCCCGGGATCATACCTATCCATGATGCTAAAAAATAATGTTTGAGGCTGATATTGGTTAATCCGAACGCGTAGTTGAGCAAATTGAAAGGGAAAATTGGCGATAGGCGAGTCAGCAAAACAATCTTCCATCCTTCCCTGGCAGCCGCTTCATCGACTGCCTTGAATTTCTCGTTTCCGGAGATCTTCCGCGATATCCAATCGCGAACCAGATACCGGCCTATCAGAAAAGCACAAGTTGCGCCCAAAGTAGATCCGATCGATACAGCAATGGATCCTTTGACTACGCCGAACACAAAGCCGGCACCCAAAGTCAGAATGGTTTCTGGCAGCATTAGCACACAAGCCATGATGAGGATGCCGATGAGGATCAAAGGCCCCAGCGGACCAAGATCGGAAATCCAAGCCAATGTTTCACGAAAGACCTGTTCCAGATCGACCAATTTTACGACAATTACCAATGTTGCAATCGCAACCAGAATAACTATGGTCTTAAGCAGTTCGCTTATGTGTCCGCTATCATCTCTGAAAGATACAGTCTTGCTCATTTCTAATTATACTTTCCATGTTAACCGCTTGTCGCAAAACCATGCCAAAGTGTCATTTCGCCGTCAAAAATTCGAAAGGGACACATAATTATAATCTCCGTAGCTACCTTTTTAATCTTTCGGGCAGGAATGACTTGCTATTTCTCTACTCAAAAAGAAATCCAAAATTGTTCTTATTGCAACTATTGAAGCTAAAACGGCTATTTCGTCCAAAGTGGGTTTGGTAATTGTGCGGATAATGTCAGCAGCTATTAAAAATTCCAGTCCAAGCAATAAATACGATCCCAGATGATGCCTGAGTATCTCCCTTTGATGACATATATGTTTTCCTCTGGTTCTTTGGAACTCCAGCTTTACAAACTCTACCAAGCCAAGTAAAACTCCCCAGCCAATCACCGATACAGCTCCAATTCCAATACCAAGCGATATGTAATTAATGATTTCCATGATACCACCTAGCCGGTTGACGTAATAGCCATAATTACCACATTGATCACAATGACTTTTGTAATGAAACTCTTCGATTTTATAATAAAGCCTCCGTCTAAAAATAATTTACATTGTATTTATTTCATCCCGTATTACCTTAGAAAGCTTTCTGGATTTTCTCAATGGCCTGGTCAGTCGTCCAGACTGTATTTGCGATGAAACGGAAATTTATCAAAGCGGCAGCGTATCCATCGCCTTCCGGAACCTGGGCTGCGGCAGTAGCATCGGAAACGACGGCTACCTCAAAACCTTGTTCGATCAACTCTCGCATGTGGGATTCAGTGCATAGATTTGCGGACATACCGCCCAGAATTACTTTATCAATTCCGCGTTTGCGAAGCTGAAGGACCAGGTCGTTTGTGTCCGGGCCGTAGATCTTGTGCGGACTTGTAACAACTGTCTTACCGTCGTCTATATATTTTTTGTATCGAGCAAGCCAATCGGATCCGGAACCTTCAAATCCTTCAAGATTGAGCGGCCCCTTGCGGTCATACATTTTAAGATTGTGCATCAACTCTTCTAAAGCGCCTCCAAATTTCCAATCATTATCGGTGGGATAGTAATAATGCGGCGAAATAAAGACAGGGATTCCAGCCTGCTTGGTAGCTTTGAAGAGCCTGTCAATATTTTCAATTGTATTATTCTCCTGAACGCTCTTTCCCACTACGCCCCAGGTAACACCTTTCGGACTGAGAAAATCGTTCTGCGGATCGGTAATAACTAAAGCAGTTCTTCTCCGGGAAATCTCCATGCCAGGATCTGGAAGGCCGCCTTTTTCAGAGGAATCCGATTCGTTGTTTTTATCGTTATTGTATTTGCGTTCAACTTTTTTTAAAGACACACTTATATCTTTGAAATTTTCAATTCTACAAGCTCTCTTGATCTTCTCAATGGCCTGGTCAGTCGTCCAGACTGCACTTGCGATAAAACGGAAATTTATCGAAGCAGCCGCGAATCCATCACCTTCCGGAAGCTGGGCTGCGGCGGTAGCATCGGGAACAACAGTCACCTCAAAACCCTGTTCGATCAACTCTCGCATGTGAGATTCAGTGCATAGATTTGCGGACATGCCGCCCAGAATTATTTTATTAATTCCGCGTTTGCGAAGTTGAAGAACAAGATCGTTCGACTCAGGACCGTAGACCTTATGGGGACTTGTAACAACTGTCTTACCGTCCTCTATATATTTTTTGTATCGATCAAGCCAATCGGACCCGGAACCTTCAAATCCTTCAAGATCAAGTTGTCCCTTGCGTTCAAACATGTGTATATTGTGCATCAACTCTTCTAAAGCCCCCCCAAACTTCCAATCGTTATCGGTGGGAAAATAATAATGCGGTGAAATAAAGACAGGAATTCCACCTTGCTTGGCAGCATTGAAAAGCCTTTCAATATTTTCAACTGTATTATTATTCTGAACGCTCTTTTCCACTACTCCCCAGGCAACACCTTTCGGGCTGAGAAAATCGTTCTGCGGATCGGTAATAACTAAAGCAGTTTTGCCACGAATAATTTCCATCCCGGGGTTAGGAAGATCACCCGAAACGGTTGACGTGACAGCCAAAATTACCATGTTAATCACGATGACTTTTATAATGAAACTATTCGAGTTCATGATCTTACCCCTTTCAAAAAGAATTTATACTGTTTTTACTTACTCTGCCTTACTCTTAAAAGCTTTCTCAAAAACACAATAGCCTGACTAGTCGTTCAGACGTTATTTGCGATGAAACGATAATTTATCAAGAAGGAGTCGAACGGTCTAAGATGGCGACATCCACTTTCTTGGCTCCTAAAATATTTGTAAACCTTATCCAAAATACTACTCTGGCAGATTGTCGCAACAGAGCCAGCATCTCTCAATAAGAAAAAACCTGATTTCGGCATAGACAATTGCTTAGGTTCAAACACATCCAGCTTTTGAGGAGTGATGTTTTTTGATATTTTTCATTGTACGACGATTTTATTTTTTTAAATTTACCTCATCGGGATCCAGTCCGGGTGGCGCCTTTTCCCACTTGTAACCTTTTTCAGCCAGTTGGTAGCCGTAATCGAAGAGTTGCTGCATATCTTTAGGTTCGAATTTCAAAGATGACATGACAAGCCCCGATTCGTTCGGAATATCGGCAAGATTGAAATCAATGCCATATTTGTTTGTCAATACATACATACGATACAAGCTGGCGGTAAACGAAATTTCAACAAAATTGTTTATTGTCGTCGCCATGATAGAAGATATTACCGGAGATATGTTAACGCGATCATGGGACATCTGCGATTTACTGTTCTTTATAATGTATAAATTGACCTCCGCTTTCAGGGGCAACAGTCCTTTTTCCTGGGCCGCATCTTCAAAATCAAGCAGGAATCCGCGGAAAAAGGCCTGCGCAAATGCTCCGCCGTCACTGTGCATTTCCTGATATTTTTTTCCGTCTGCTTCTACCTCGAAATACACTGGTGGAAAAAGAACAGGTATCGATGCCGAGGCAAGCAAAACCTTGCGGTATAGTTCCAATGCGCCATCCTTGCCGCTGGCTGCGATTTTTCCCATGTCCCAGATGACAAATTCACGAGTGTCCATATTGGTAGTGCCGACAAAGAGGCGTCGACCGGCGTTATATTCAGCGGTAACAGCGACTATTACCTCCTCGGTGATGTATTTATCGATAAGCCGTTTCAATGGCCAGATATCATTGACCGAATCTCGAGCCAATATCAGCAACGGCAGCTTTCGCCTGTATATGTTTTGAGTATCGTATTCAGTATAGATCTCTCTCAACATGTAATCGTATTTGGGTCCAAGAAAAGCTGCGGTAGCCTGTAAAGCGCCGGTGCTGACGCCGGTTACGACTTTGAAGCACGGGCGCGTTCCGGCAGTGCTCCACCCGCAAAGTAAACCGGATCCGAAAGCGCCATTGGAACCACCGCCTGATAATGCCAGTAAATTGTATGTGCTAATACCATCATGGTCCGGGTCAAAAACTTCATGGTCTTCATTAACAAAAGATTTTGCAAGAGTGACCTCAAGCTCTGAATTCGGATCAATCTGAACTTCGTCGAGATTGATTGATCCCCACGGATACGATACCTTTACATTCACCGGCGGTTCCTCAGGACGCGATACTTTCAGTATTTTTACAGCACCGTAAGCGACAAGTATAAGCAACGGAATTGCGGCCAAAACGCCCGTCATGAACCAACCGAACTTTTTGAAACCTTTCATTTACTGTACCTCTTTCGGTCTTTGTTCATATAATGAATACCCATTCCTGACCATAGATAGATTACATGTTATGCTCAAATAGAAGTTTTGCCATCGGGACTTCCCTGTTTTTCTGCGGACAGTTTCCCTATATGGACATAGGAGATTGCCTGATACAAAAAAGCAGTCTGAAGTTGTTAGATCAAAGATGGCAAATGCGACACCCTTTTGGACTATCCTTTCCGGGCGGTACCATGCCCATATCCTGATATTGACTAAGCATTTTGCGTATTTTTACACCATCTCTCCGAAAGATCAGTCACGCCGGGAATATGTGCGTATAGTATGTTAGTGTCTTTGAAATAAAAATCGCAACTCAAACACAAGGAGAACGAAAATGAGCACGAAACGGAAAAATCTAATTACGATACTGGCCTTAGTTGCCGTAAGTATGATGACATCCTCAGTTCTGGCTCAGGCGCAGAACAACTCGACGACGGCACCGGAGAAAACCGATGTAGCCAACCTAATAGACGGGACAGCCCAGTTCATAGGTGAATCGGTTGAAACCGTTGGCGTTGCATTCGGTACTACAATCGAAGCTACCGGGGAAGCTGTCGGTGGCGTAGCGGTAGGAACTGCCGAGGTGTCCGCCGATGTAATAGATGGGACCGGCGAATTCGTAGGCGATACGGCGGAGACCATTGGCGTTGCATTCGGTGAAACAGTCGAAGCCAGCGGAGAAGCTATCGGTGGCGTAGCGGTAGGAATTGCCGAGTTTTCCGGCGATGTAATAAATGGGATTGGCGAGTTCATAGGCTCAACGTTCGAGTTCATCTTCGGCGGCGGAAACTAACCGCAGAAAGTCTGTGATCGCTATGGCTCCAAAGTTAAGTTCAGGTTGAAGGCAGCGGGCGGTGGAGCCCTGAGCGGCGGTGTTTTGCTATGTTGTATCGCATGGCGTATGTTTATGATCCGCCGTCGCCATTATCGCCGAGGTGTAAAAGCAAAATTCTTTTGACCTCGGCGATAGTCAGGGGGTGGCGGTGTAAACCATGTCCGCCTGGCACGAGTTTCTCGGAATCAGTTATATTCAGATGAGCGCTTTCGTATGTGACCAGGCCATCTGTAGTGCCGAAAGGATATTTATATTTATCTATTGCTATAACAGAATGATAGGCTACTGACTTATCCAGTTCAATATCTGCCATCATTTCTAAAACGGGCGAAGAAGCCGATAGTTGCATGACACCAGCAGGAAGTCTTTCCATTATTTCAACTGCATCCTCGGTCATATCTTCGGCACGAAGTTCTTTTCTGAGATCCTCGATCTCATCGGGAAATGAGATTATCAATGAGCCTATTTTGCTTAACAGTGAATCCGCTTCTTTGCAGCCCCGATGTGGCACAGCGAGAAATATTACTCTCCGGACAAATGGAAGTTTTTCAAAGATCAACATATTTTTTATGAATTGTTTATTTTCGCGACTGACTGACAACCGGTCCGGACTTACGACAAATGTATCGTTCCAATACTTATCTCCGCTGTCGTGAACCATCATTCTTGTCAGCAGGCCTCCCATGCTATGGCCTATGAGAACCATTTTGTTGAAATTAGGGTTAGTACCATCAGGATCGAATCTGTTTCTGATGCACCGCAATTCATCACGCAACAGCGAGGCTGAATACATGATAGGTAGACCCGTCGGATAAAGAAAAAACCAGAACTGGTACTTACTTCGAATCACCGGATCGCCTCTAAGATCGTTGAACATTTGCATCCATGTTGCGGGACGGCTCATCAAACCGTGAACCATTACTACTGGAATTTGATCTTCTCGATACGGTTCGAGCATATAAATACCGGCTTTGCCTATCTCCTGGCGTACAGACAATAAGCTTGCCAGATCTATTTCTTTTGCTTTTATCTTTGCTAAGAAAACACCGAGAGGTGTTGTGTAATCGGCTTCAAGGGGAACTTTTCTTCCCGCCAAAACCGCTGAATTGGTTAGTAGAGGATTATAGAATGAGATAGTGGCTTTTCTGTGCCAACTGCCGTTAGTTTTTTGGCCGGGCTGGAATTCAAGGATCGCCGTTATCGGCTGAGCCAAACCGTCATGCGGGCTATATTCCGCAAAAATCGGATGTTCCTTCGGGTGTTGTACAAAGCCAACCAATGCTGCCCCTAATCCCCCTTCAAAATATATGTTTCTCACACCTTTGATCTTAACTTGATTAGACGGGATAAGTTCGTCAAAGTCATTGGCATTCCAGAGGGTACGCCCGTCATTTTCAACTGAAATTTCGTAATGAGTACCAAGATACTCGAAATCAAGGACATCATCCCAGCGTTGATTTGTCCTTTGATGGATATCGACAAATCTTGCCACCGCCCGGTTGTATATAAGTTCCATGAATCTGTAGTTTGGTCTCAAAGTTTTGTAAGAATCAAATTCCTCTGTCAAGAATAGATAGTCATAAGCAAGTGCCGCAGCTTTGAGATACATCGTTATAGCTTTCTGCGGATTTTTTTTATACATTCTTCTGGCTTGCAGCAGGGACAATTCCGCAGTCGCAAAGATAGCTGCATTATTCGGCGCTTGAACTGTTCTGCTATAAAGCTCTTCGATTACCTGTGTCGGTTTTTTTTCGTATTGGCTGGCAAGAAATTGAGTTCGAAGAAATTGCTTAGTGTTCCAGCTTGGTTCCGATGAATTTAGCGCGCTTATCTGTCGCTGCTTGTGTAAAGTAGCAGGGCTTAATGTATAGGCAAGATATGGGCCTGCACAGCCAACCGTACAAAAAACAATGGCAGCAAAAAACAAAATCTTGCAAACATTTTGCAAAATAATTCTATATCTCATATTTACTCACCTGCCTCTACTGTTGTCAAAAGACAGCCAATAAATACTAACAAACCGCTAATTTATCAGGTTTCGCTCTGTTTTAACCATAAGATTTTTCCCTATTTTGGTGTCAGGAAGTTTCCGATTACTTAAGTTTAATATAAGAATCCGCGAGAATACAATTCATTTATTATGATCTTGCCGCACGGTTAAGTACTGGAATCCCAAACCTTGCCCCCAAAGGAAAAGTTTGTCTCCATTGTGAACAAAAAATTTTGATTTTCCTTTGAAAAACATGTCGTACCAAAACAGCGGTTCTTTCCAAAACAAAATGTCCTCGGAAATATCGAAGATAAAAAAGGGCATACTTGTTAAGACTGTCCCCCCCGGCGTTCCCAGACAGATAATATCGCCTGCTTCAATCGTAGGTTCGGTGCCTGTAAATGAAAGCACGCTGTCAGGACTTAAGATCGATCGAACGATCTTAGGAATGTTCCAGATCATACTATCCGGATAACTGTCCTGTTCGGTTACCTTTGAAAATTGCCGTAAGTACAAAACATCTTCAATGCAATTCTCCGGTTTTGGATATTTTCTTTGCTCTTGCGGGCCGTAACTTCTAGCGCACATTATGGCCCGCGAAGGAAACGAACGGTCGTCAGGAGCAACAACAAAAAACGGACCGATAGACGTAAATCTTCCACAACTTGCAGCATAGCTCCACCAATGACAAGTGTATTGGTCCCATATACCTAAAGTCATGTCAAGTTTTTTATCGTTAATTCGATAAGGATCGTCAGGCTGTGAGATGCACTCGTCGCAAAGAACTTTCAGCATAACTTGAGGGTTCCGTACCTTCGTGTCATTTATCAAAACGAAACCTGCTATTGCCGAACGAATTTCATCGTCGCCAGCGGTTTTTATCATTTCCCAGATAAGTTTCTTTTGAAAGACCACCCCTATCTCCACTTCATAATCAAGTTTAGCGCTGGTTTTAAGATGCAAATCGCCGTTTAGAGTTTTGGGTATCAATATCGTTTCGGGATAAGTTATTTCATCAAATGGCCCCAAAAGCCCTGAAAGACTGTTTTCATCGAAGATTTGCATGGGTGGTGGATTTACTGCCGGGTATTTTAGAAAAACTCTCGCCAAGGCTTTGTTGAGAATTTTTTTCTTTGATTTGATGTCATCTATTGCAAGGTCGTAATTCAAATGGCTTGGGAAATTTGCCGCGACCGCATAAATATGTTTAGGTTCGGGCAATGGAGAGCCCAAAAGTTTTTTATGGATAGCTTCTTTTATAGAAACTCGAATAATCTCGTCAGGTAATGTTTTTTCGGGATTATAAAGTTCGGCTATTTGCCTTAGATCACGGAGCTTACGGCTATCTGCGAGAACACTTATTGGAGTCTCATCCGGTCCAAGGGGCAAAAGAATCAAAGAATCTTTGTCCGGGCTACAATCAAGAACAAGACAAAATATCTTTTTACCGGCTTCCTGGCGGAAAGCTGCAAAAGTAAGATCTGTTCGGGAATCAATACCATCCATCCACAAGATATCAGGGTTAACTATCGACTGCTCGTCTTCGGCTTTTTTCAGCAATTTATTTAAATTATAATTGCTTTCTAAAAACGAAGTATCCAAAGCTTTAGGTTTGACGATCTTACTTGAACAGCCAGTACCGTAAAATAACGCTAAGATAGTTAGCAAAAGGTATATCCGTTTCATTCGAATCTCCTTTGACAGAGTCAAATCTCAAATTTTCATATAGGTCTCAAATGCGTTCTTTTTGAATATGTCTATCGATAGTTGAATCATCAGAATCATCCGGGTTTGGCTCAACGGAAGGCGTTAGGCCAGCAGAATCGATTTTATGCCAGTTTTGTGCCCACCATTGCTTTGCGTCTTTTTGTGTCCAGACATTATTTTTTATCGAATCGAGTGTTTCGATTATTTCGGAACAACTTTCAGGTCTATTGGCAGGGTCTTTGGAGAGACAACTGAAAACAAGATCATCTAATTCGGAAGGGATAAAATGAGATATAAGTTCCGATGCTCTCGGCGGAACAGCGTTTATTACCTGATTGCATATATCGACAGTACTGATACCGTGAAAAACATCCTGGCCAGTTAAAAGGTTAAACATCACTCCGCCAAGCGAGTAAATATCACTTCTTGCATTAAAATTCTTACTGTCTTTAAGTCTTTCGGGGGCGATATATATTGGTGTGCCCGCAACTACATTTGCGACAGTAACCTGAACATCACTGGAGACATTTATGTCTCTTGCCAGCCCAAAATCCAGGACCTTTACTACATCACTTTGAAGCCCTCTCTGGCAAATGATAATATTCTGAGGCTTAATATCTCGATGAATAAGACCGATCCCATGTGCCTCTTCAAGTGAACCGCAAATTTGCTTTACAATGCATAGAACTCTTTCCGGTGGCACATACGGCTCAATTGCCAGAAGCTGTGTCAAAGTTATGCCTTTTAGATATTCCATGACGTAGTAGAAAATCCCCTTTGACGTTCTGCCGTAATCGTAAATTTCGATAGTGTTAGGATGTGTCAACTGGCTAGTCAATTGAACTTCTCGCTCAAATCTTGCTATTGCATCGGGACTGAGGACTTCTTTTTTTAGCATCTTAAGAGCTGTCGGTCTTTGGAGCATAGCATGTCTGGCTTTGTAAACAACACCAAACCCTCCTTCTCCTATCTTTTCTTCAAGCGTATATTGGCCAAGCTGTTGAACTGTCTTTATACGCTCCTTTAGATTTTCAACCTTGTATACGAAAACTGTAATGATCCCTGCCGCCAGAACGAGCACAAGGATAAGGCAGGCAAATGCTATTTTCAGTGGCCGCAGAACTTTATACGCTTCATAACTATCGACTTCTGTAGCGATTCCAAACTCATGATCATCCAGCCATGTCCATGCTCCTATTACCTTGACTCCACGATACCCGCGGTATCCTTCCAGGTCTATTCCCGATTGGCCGATAACAGCAGAAGCTGCCATCTTTGTTAAAGGTCTTGCCGCTATTGGCAGTTGACTTTTATAACCTTTGAGTAAGTTGCCTCCCGGATCGCGTATCTTAAGATTCAAAATCGATTTCGCGGAATCTTCAATAAGACCTATTTCTTTGAGTTGATCGAGAAAGCGGCTTCCGGAAAGCATTACCCCATCTTTATCGAAAGCGTATGTTTCACCTGTATTACCAGTCCTTGCGATAGACAGAATACGCGTAAAATCCTTTTCAGGATCGCTTGCAAGTGCCAATGCCGCAACTGCTATACCGCTGTCATTGTATATAGGCGTCGCAAATAAAATTACAGGCAAGCCGCCCGGACTGTCATCTTCAGTCGAGATTATCACAGGCCTGTTAGCAATAGTTTTGCCGCGAAGAACATTTGTAAAAAAAACCATTTGTTCCGATTTGATCTCACTGCCAACCATGCTGTCAGAAACCGAAGCGATACATCTACCAAAGCGATTAATAATATAGAATCCCTGATAGTCATCTTCTTCATACAATGGCATCAGTAAATTACGCACAGTTTTAAGTTCATCTGAATCCAATAAAGTTTGCCTTACATCGCTTTCGGCTTGACTTTTTTGTTCCAGACGGACGATTTCTTCGTTTAAACCGGGCTGTTTTGCTAATATTTCAACATCGTCTTTTTCGTTGTCGATCCAGTTAGTCAGAGCTGCTATATCGGCGTTGAGTATAACTTGAAGTTTGCCGGTATATATATCGATAACGGATTCACGAACAGCCATTAAAGTCCATATACCAACAGCAAAGACAATTGCAACGATGACGGCTACGAATGACCACATCTGACGAAGTGGTTTTCGCGGAACTGTATTTAAGTAAACCCGTCCCGTAAATTTACTTTTTGTGTTATCAATAGTCATATCAGCAAAGCCATGTCAAGCACTCATGTGGACAAAAATAACTCAAAAAACGCTTGCGCCACCCCAAATTATTGTACTGCTCTATGGTATTTATGCCATTATGTACGGTATTGGCAAGGCAAAAATACCTTACTTTGGCATAGGGAATTTCCTGATTGAACAGATTGCAGAACTTTGTAATAATTCAATATAGATACCGGTTTATAATCTGTTTTGAGGTGTAAGATCAATGTCTTACAGGAATTTCAACTGGAGCGAAATGACGGGCTTGCGAGGTAGTTAAAAGTGAAACCATTATGGATTTTAATTTTACTCCCATTTTTTATTCTTCCGGGATGTTCATCTCCGGGCACTTTAGCGGGTCAGGGGCAACTCAAGGCCGTTGACTATTACGTTTCCCCGTATCCTGAAACAGTCCGCAGAGTCAAAATATACACTTCCTTTGACAACTCAGAGTTGGCATATATAGAACATTCCAGAACAACACAGAGGTCTAAGGCAGCCATTGTATATCTCCATGGCATCGAGAGCCACGCCGGCTGGTTCCGCGAGGCTGCGGATCGTCTGGCTTTGAAAGGATATGATATTTTTTGCCTTGATCGGAGAGGCAGCGGTTTAAACCGTGAAAACAGATATTTTGTTTCAGGTGACATCGATTCATACGAAACTCTCTTTAAGGATATTGAGTCTTTTGCAACACCTCTACACAGAAAATATGGTCACGTTTATCTTGTAGGTTTATCATGGGGAGGCAAACTTGGCTTTGCGTATGTCCTTTCATATCCTGACACTTTTGATGGTCTGATCTTAATTACACCTGGCATATCTGTTGATGTCGATTTAAATATCCTGGACAAAACACGCGTATTGATCCAGTCTGGCTCGGCTAAGGATCTGGTTAAAATCCCTATAAAGCCTGAAATGTTCACAAAAGACGAAAAATTTCTCGAATTGATACATAAAGATAAACTTAGACTTCGTCACGCAACAACCAGATTCTTTTTTGAATCCAACAGGCTGGATGATTACATCTCAAAGAATGCCGCCTCTAATAAGTTGCCCGTACTGCTTTTCCTGGCGGGAAAAGATGAGATCATAAACAACAAAAAAGTTTTGAATGTCCTGCTGGATGGAACCGAGGATGTACTTGATATTCACGTTTACGGTGATCAGACTCACTCGATCCAGTTCGATGTGCCGCAGCGTATGGTTGCAGATATGGACTTCTGGATCAAAAAGAATATAAGTATTGGCCAGTGAATTCATTGTATGAAAGCAGCTTGATGAAAATTAAAGGATTTAAAATCTATACGATTGAAATTCCAATGAGAATCTCTGTTTCCCATGCTCTTGCAAAACGTAAGATCGCCAGAAATATTCTTGTGCGCGTTCAAGACGAAAATGGTTTAACGGGATGGGGAGAATGTTGTCCAAGACCGTATGTCTCCGGTGAGACCATAGACAGTGTCAAAAAAGATCTTACAGAAAATATACTCCCTTACTTAACAGGAAAGGAATTCAGCAGTCTTGAGCATGTAAAGCAAGCTCTTATATACATTATAGGCGATCTGAATCGTAATCAGCAGGCTGCTTTTTGTGCAAGCGAGATTGCCGTTTTAGATCTTGCGGGGAAGTCTTTCGGGACAAGCGCCGGGATGGTGATCGGCTCTGTAATTCATAAAAAGGTGAGGTACAGCGGTGTTATTGCTACAAGCAAACCGGCTAAGGTTAAAAAGTATGCTTTGCTGATGCGCCTCTTTGGACTGACTCAAGTAAAGGTTAAAGTAGTCGAATCGCTGGACTTAAATCTGGAAATACTGAAAACGGCAAGATCCGTTCTGGGCCCGAAGATAAGCCTTAGGATCGATGCCAATTGCGCATGGTCCGCCGATGAGTCGATCCGGCAACTCGAAGCAATGCGCCACTACAATATCAAGGGAGTCGAACAACCCGTAGCCGCAAACGATCTCGAAGGAATGAAGAAAGTTACCGCCGCCAAAATAGTTCCCGTAGTTGCGGACGAATCGTTGTGTTCGGTTAAAGACTGCGAAACTCTTATCAAAGAAAAAGGCTGTGATATTTTTAACATTAGAATATCAAAGTGCGGAGGAATAATAAATTCATTCCGAATATATCGACTTGCAATAAATGCCGGTCTCAAGTGTCAGTTGGGCGCACAAGTAGGAGAAACAGGGATTTTATCAGCAGCAGGCAGGCACTTGGCTACCAGATGCGATGCGATAAAATGGTTTGAAGGATCGTATGGCAATATATTACTTAAACAGGATATTACAAAACCCGGTATGACCATAGGTTTTGGCGGGTGGGCAAGGGCTTTAAAAAAGCCAGGCCTTGGCATTGAACCGATCAAAACAATTATTGATAAATATAAGACTGACGCGATAGAGGTCAAATGACCTGTACCGATAAATCTGAAAGGAGCATAGTATTATGTCAATCGCAAATATCATACTCAAGTTCGTCACAAAACGTTCTGCAAGACGATTTGAAAAGGCCACGCGAAATCCTGTCGAAACTCAAAAGCAAAAGATGTTGGCAATTCTACAGAAAAACAAGAATACTGAATATGGTAAACGCTATATCTTTTCATCCATAAAAACAGTGGCTGATTATCAAAAACAAGTGCCCGTAATAAAATACAAAGACATTCATAAAGATGTCAAAAGAATCATTAATGGCCAGAAAAACATTCTAACTGCCGAGGATCCGATCATGTTTGCACAAACAAGTGGAACAACCGGCGACCCAAAGTATATCTCGGTTACGCCTACATGTCAGGGACGCGAGCATAGCGATGTATCAAGAACTTGGCTCTATCACACCATAGTTGCGCATCCATCGTTCCTGAAAGGCAAAATAGCCGCGCTTGTTTCACCTGCAATTGAAGGGTATACGCCCAGTGGAATACCATTTGGTTCCGCTTCGGGGCACATATATAAAAATATGCCTAAGGTAGTGCAGGACGCTTATG
>DRGS01000098.1 GCA_011053245.1 Phycisphaerales bacterium | reverse complement strand
TTTGACTGGACAAAGGTTGCCGATGACGATATCCGACAGTTTGCGAAAAAGGCGGGGCAGTTTGCGTTCCTGGCCCATCTGAGGACTCTGATCTATCGCGATCTTGGCGGATGTCCGGCTCCGATGAATTCTTTTCTTATGCTCCAGGGCCTTGAGACGCTCGCTGGCAGAATGCAGAAGCATTGCGATAATGCCGCATTACTTACGGTCATGCTAAATGAAAATGATAAAGTGAAAAGCGTTAATTATCCGGGCCTTGCTGACAGCCCATTCCATGATATAACGGAAAAACTTTTCGCAGGCCGCGCAGGTGCGGTATTTACGTTTAATCTTGGCAGTAAAGACATAGCGTTTAAGTTTATTAATTCGTTGAAATTAGCAAAAAATCTTGCCAATCTCGGCGATGTAAAGACTCTCGTTATTCATCCCGCTTCGACGATCTTCCGTGAGTTTACATCCGAAGAGCAGGCGAAGATGGGCATAACCGACGACATGATAAGGGTGTCGGTCGGGACAGAGGATATCGAAGATATTAAAAACGATTTTGAACAGGCAATTGAAAAAGCTTTTGAGGTGAAATAATGAAACTTGTAGTAAACGGAAACGAAGTAGACAGTAAAGACGGTATCAATATTAGCGAGCTACTTGTCGAGCAGAATGTGAAGATGCCCGAGATGGTTTCGGTCGAAGTTAACGGGACGATAGTTCCGAGGCCTGAGTTTGACGCTACTTCTCTGGCGGAAAATGACAAGATCGAGTTCCTTTACTTTATGGGAGGTGGCCAATGCCGCTAAATGACACACAAATTGAGCGCTACAGCCGGCACATAATTTTGCAGGAAGTCGGTGGAACCGGTCAGGAAAAGCTGCTCGATTCGAAGGTTCTGATCGTCGGAGCAGGCGGCCTCGGCGCACCTGCGGCTCTGTATCTTGCCGCTGCCGGTATCGGTACGTTGGGTCTTATCGACGCCGATACGGTTGACATTACGAATTTACAGAGGCAGGTCATTCATCATACGGATGATATTGGGGTCGATAAGGTACGCTCAGCGGAAAACAAGATCCGCGCGATCAACCCGGACGTTACCGTAAATACATATAAGACGTGGGCAAAGGCGGACAACATTGCCGAGATAGTTGCCGATTACGATTTCGTTATCGATGGTACCGATAATTTCCCAGCCAAGTTCCTAATGAACGACGCTTGCTACTTTGAAAAAAAGCCGCTCTCTCATGCCGGTATACTTCGTTTCGACGGTCAGCTTATAACGATCGTGCCTGATGAGAGTACATGCTATCGTTGCATTTTCGATTCGCCGCCTCCGGCAAACGCGGTCCCTTCCTGTTCGCAGGCTGGTGTCCTTGGCGTTCTTGCCGGTGTGATAGGCTCACTTCAGGCAACCGAGGCGATCAAGTACATCCTCGGTTTGGGCGAGCTGCTTACCGATAAGTTGCTTACATACAACGCTCTGACAATGGACTTTCGCAAGATATCGCTGAAGAAGAATCCGAACTGTCCGATCTGCGGTGACGATCCGAGGATAACGGAATTGATCGATGAAGAACAAGCCGTATGCGATCTGAAATGAGACCTCTGAAAAACGATGAACGAATTTAAAATACCCAGGAAGATATTGGACCAGATGATCGCTCAGGCGAAAGCGGCTGTACCTGTTGAGGCGTGCGGAATACTTGCGGGGACCGGAGAGATGGTCGAGAAACTCTACGAAATGACCAATGCCGACAATAGTCCCGTTCATTATACTATGGTTCCCCAAGAGCAGTTCAAGGTCTCAAAAGATATGCGAACGTGGTCGGGTAAGATGCTGGCGATTTATCACAGTCACCCGGCGACACCAGCCAGACTATCCGAAGAAGATATTAAACTTGCCTTCATGCCGGGTGTGGCATATGTAATACTGTCGCTTGCCATACCTGATAGCCCGGACATAAAAGCATTTAACGTTGAAGACGGCACCGTAATATCGGTTCCCGTCGAAGTTGTGAAAGGATAAATATGATCGGCGTTTTACGAATTCCCGAAACAGTTAAAGAAGACGTACTGGCTTACAGATCGCGTGTGGCCGAATTCATCAATGGCGAGACCTCGGATGTGTCGTTCAGAGCCTATCGCGTTCCAATGGGTATTTACGAACAGAGAACCTCAGGAGAATTTATGGTCAGGATAAGAATAGGGGCAGGGCTTGTTACGCCGGCTCAGTTGCAAATAATTGCCGAGCTTAGTAAAAAATTCGGAGATGGTACGTTGCACGTTACAACGCGTCAGGACATTCAGATACATCGCGTGCTCATCGAAAATACCGCCGATGTTCTTGAAAGCCTGCTCGAAGCGGGACTGTCGGCACGCGGCGGCGGCGGCAATACCGTTCGTAACGTAAGCGCATGTGCGAGGACCGGCGTATGCCCCAGTCAGGTATTCGATGTGGCGCCGTATTCGATAGCGATTGCCGAATATCTCATACAGGACAGAAGCTCTTTCAACCTTCCGCGAAAATACAAGATAGTTTTTTCGGCTTGTTCGTCCGATTGCGGACTTGCCTCTGTTGCGGACCTTGGTTTTTTCGCTGTGAATAGAGATGGCAAAGAAGGCTTTGAAGTATATGCCGCTGGGGGACTCGGCGGCAGTCCGAATGTCGCTATTAAGGTCGAAGACTTCGTAGAGAAGGAAGAGATATTTGAAGTTGCAGAAGCCGTAAAGCAGCTCTTTGACGAACATGGTGACCGTTCGAATAAGCACAAAGCGCGATTGCGTTATGTCCTGGCAAGGCTCGGCGATGATGAGTTTAAGAAGCTCTATTTGAAATACAGACAGAGCGTTAAATCCGACGGACTTCGGGGCGATGTACCTGATATTCGTGACGTGGGGTCATCGCAGACATCCGACGGTCCTGCAGTGGCATTGGAATTGGGTCCGAATGTATTGCCGGAAAATGCAGCGGGGAATTATTCGATACGCCTCAGACTAAAGAAGGGCGATATCACTGCTGACGATCTTGCCAAAATTGCAGAGATCGCAGAAAAGTATTCGCACGGCCTTGTAAGGGCGACGCAGCGTCAGGATCTGATACTGACATCGGTTTTGCAGGATGACGTAGCAAAGGTCATCGACGAACTAAAACCACTCGGTTTTGATATTGTCGAAGATACAACCACGAAGCTCGTAGCCTGCACAGGTGCGGCTACATGTAAGCTTGGGCTGTGCCTGTCGAGAGGACTTAGCGATGCGATCGAAGATGAACTTAGCGGATTTAAGGATTCCGATCTCACCATCAGAATAAGCGGATGTCCGAACTCATGCGGCCATCATTCCATAGCTGCGATAGGGTTCCAGGGTAAGGCGAAACGCGTTAACGGAAAACTCATGCCGTGCTATGACGTTATGGCAGGGGCGAATATTTCGCAGGGACAAGCCAGTTTAGCAAAGAAACTCGGCACCATACCGGCGAAGAAGATCCCGGCAATGCTCAAAGAAGCATTTGAAACGGATTCCCTCGATCAAAAGAAACTGAAGGCGATTGTCAAGAGTTACGGTGATTTTACGGTGGGAGACTTTTCCGATGATCTCTTTTTTGATTACGATTCCGATAAGCCGTTCTCACTTGAAGGGCGCGGGCCCGGTGAATGCGGTGCAGGCGTAATGGACGTTATCAAGGTCGATATCGACGAAGCGAAATCCGCCATCAAACAGCTAAGAGATACCCAAACGGACGAAGATAGAAATGCTTCAATTTCCAAGGCTATAACATCCGCTGCCCGTTCATTGCTGGTTGTCTTCGGTCATGAGCCGAAAAAAGAGCGAGAAATTTTCGATCTCTTCACCAAAAATCTTATCGAGCCTGGATGGGTTGGCGCCGATTGCAGTAAACTTCTCGATGGCGTATTGGACTTTAAACTTGGCGACCGTGAATCACTTGAGGATATATCCGCTCTGGCCAATCAGTTGGTTGAGCGAGTTGAAGAGCTTTTCTTTTCGCTCGATGCAAGCCTGAAATTCAGGGCCAAGCCCGTAACAGATCCCGCAGATGCCCGGTCCGATGAGTCGGATGCAGCTACCGTTGACTTGCGTGGTGTCGGATGTCCGCTGAATTTCGTAAAGGCGAAACTGGCCCTTGAACAGGTGCAAGTCGGCCAGATTCTCGACGTACTGCTCGATGATGGCGAACCGGTGAAGAATGTCCCGGCAAGTTTCGCCGATCAGGGTCAGGAGATCGTCGATATAAAGCAGGCAGGCGACCATCACGTCGTCCGGGTGAAACGAAAGGTATAGCGATCCGTATGACCGCTTGAGTTTTTGATACGTTTCGAGTATGCTTAGCGTATGCCGATCGAGAACTACAATATGTCGCTGATGCCGCCGAGCTTTGAACCGTGGTCGCCGAAGCAGGATAAGTCAAAGCAGGTCGCCGTCCTTATGAGCGGTGGTGTCGATAGCAGCGTAACCGCAAGCCTGCTCCGCGACGACGGATGGGACGTACTCGGCATTACCATGAAGATACCGGTTGCATGTACGAATGCCCGCGGATGCTGCGGAGCCGATGCCGCTTTCGTCTGTCACGAGCTGGGCTTGCCGCATTATTTCGTTGACGTTACCGAAGCATTCCGCAAACTGATCATCGAACCGTTTCAGGCTTCCTATGCCCGCGGCCATACCCCCAGTCCCTGCATCGACTGCAATACGCTGCTAAAGTTTACCCTCGTATGGGACTTTGTCACGGATTCGTTCGGCATTGAATATGTAGCGACCGGTCACTATGCAAGAGTGCTAAGAGAAGATGGAACGGCTCGTCTGGCCCGAGCGAAAGACAAATCAAAGGATCAGAGTTATTTTCTATATGGCATACCCGCAGAGAGACTCGACAAAATATTATTACCGTTGGGCGATTATTCCAAACCTCAGATTCGCAAGTTGGCATCAAAGCTGAACTTAAGCGTAGCCGAAAAAGCCGAGAGCATGGAACTGTGCTTTGCCGGTGAAGGCGACTATCGGCAGGCTCTTGATGGCGGGCAAAAAGATGTCGAAGGCGACCTAACCGATTTCGACGGCAACAAGATCGGAATCCACAAAGGCATCTCCAATTATACGATGGGCCAAAGACGCGGACTCGGCTTTGCAGGCAGAGTACCTTTATATGTCGTCAGGATTGACGCGGTTACTAACACCGTTGCGTTGGGAACGAAGGAACAGGTCAGCACCGACACCGTAATCGCTGCCGAGATTAATATTCTTATCCCGGAAGAATTCTCAGCAGGCAGTGTACTCTCGGCAAAGATACGCTCCGGTGGCGAGCCTTACGGATGCAAACTTATAAGCGCAGAACCAAATGCGATGACCGTCAAGTTCGACAAACCCCAATTCGCCCCCACACCCGGCCAGAGGATCGTCCTCTACGATAACCGCGAAAACATCATAGCAGGCGGAACCATAACTTACTGACAGATTGATTAAATAAAGCTTTGTCGGGTATTATCGTCGAAGTGGCGGGCTTTACCATGTCTTTTGCCCGTGACTGCGGTGCAAAGTGCTGTGAAACGGGCCAATCATCAGAAAACAGCCCAAATACGTTATTTTTCTTGCAAAACGCCCACCAACTCTGTAATGTAGCGAAATTATGGCGGCGTAGCCAAGTGGACTAAGGCGACGGTTTGCAAAACCGTTATTCGTGGGTTCGAATCCCACCGCCGCCTGTTTTGAAGTGCATTGTTTTTGACCCGAAATCGTGGTTTTTGGCTCAATATCAAAACTTCCTGCTCTCCCCGTGTTGTTCCTCGTTTTGGTAATAGACAGCAATGTTCTGCAATGCTGTGGCAGGGTAGAGGCAGAGCAGCAATCAACCTCATGTTGTATCGGGACGGTAATTTTTTTTATTTTTATCTTGAAATTAATTAGGTTTGCCGTATAATGTTAGTTGAACCTAACTTATTTCGGGTATGCTTATATGGCAAAGGCAGAAAAATTAAGTGCGAGTCTTGAGGATTATTTAGAGGCGATATTCTGGATAATCCAGTCAAAAGGGGCCGCTCGCGCAAAGGATATTGCCGACAGGCTCGATGTCAAGGCATCTTCGGTGACCGGCGCTTTGCAGTCGCTTAAGGAGAAGAAATATATAAATTACGCGCCCTATGATGTCGTAACGCTTACGTCGTCCGGTCTGAAAGTAGCTGAAAAAGTTGTACGGCGGCATCAAATACTCAAAGATTTTTTCGTCGAGGTGTTGGGTGTTGACGCCGATATTGCCAACGACGGGGCATGCAAATTGGAGCATAGTATTCCTCGGTCTATTGTTGAGAAGCTTGTGGAATTTATGGAGTTTGTAGAAGTCTGTCCGCGGGGCGGTGAGGATTGGGTGCAAAACTTTATTGACCGGTGCAAAGACGACAAAAAACAGGATTGCGAGAAATGCATGTATGCGAATCTCAAAGATTTCAAAAAGGAAAAGCGGGCTATGTTAAGCACAGAAGAAACTATTACTGTGGCCGACTTGAAGCCAAAGCAAAAAGGCGTGGTTATTAAGATTAATCGCCGTGGAGCAATCGCCAAGCGTCTGGCTGAGATGGGTATTGGCCGGGGAACTGTGGTTGAGTTCGAACGCGTAGCTCCTTTGGGCGATCCGATCGATATCAAAGTTAAAGGCTATCATCTTACGCTGCGCAAAAGTGAGGCCGCCGATATCGAGATATCGAGAAGGTAAATTTTTTTGACCATAAAGTTAGGTGCTCCTAAATGATTCAGGGCAGTTTAGAATGAAGAAAACAATTACAGTAGCGATAGCGGGTAATCCGAACAGCGGCAAGACAACCGTTTTTAATGCGTTGACGGGTACGCGTCAGCACGTCGGGAACTATCCGGGTGTAACTGTCGATAAAAAGGAAGGCATCTGCAGCCACAAAGGTTATGAGATCAAATTGGTGGATCTGCCGGGCACATACAGCCTGGCGGCTTTTTCGATAGAAGAGGTCGTTGCGCGTGACTTCATAGTCGACGAGCATCCAGATGTTGTAGTCGATATTGTTGACTCATCGAATCTCGAGCGTAATCTTTACCTTGCAACACAATTAGTAGAAATGACCGTTCCGCTGGTTCTGGCTTTTAATATGACAGATATTGCGCGTCAGCGCGGGATGATCTTCGACAACGATACGCTGTCCGGATTTTTCAATGCTCCAATTGTTCCTATTGTAGGCAATAAAGGCGAAGGTCTGAATGAGCTGCTCGATATGATAGTTGAAACCGTCGAAAGCCCAAGGGCCAGGGACGACCACATTGTACATTACGGTTACGAGGTCGAAGAAGAATTATCTAAAATTCAATGTCTCTTAGACAGCGAACATCATTTAGTCGAGAAATATGGCTCCAGATGGTTAGCGTTAAAACTTCTGGAGCAGGATAAAGATATTTCCAACAAAGGTCACAACCAGGAAGTTATCGATGCCGTTGCCGCAAGTGTCGATCATCTGACCAGAATGACAGGCGATCTGCCGGAGATCATAATTGCCGATCAGCGGTACGGATTTATATCCGGCGCCTGTGAAGAAACGGTTCAGGATTCCGTTGAAAGCAGGCATAACAGAAGCGACATGATCGATAAGATAGTTCTCAATCGTGTTCTGGCATTTCCGATCTTTGCGGCGCTGATGTATGGAGCTTTCAGGCTTACTTTTCAACTCGGCAATCCGTTGATGCGACTGATCGAAATTTTCTTCGGCTGGTCAAGCAGGGTTATAACAGGTTTTTGGCCGGCAGGTTCCGAAAACGCTCTTAAGTCGCTTATAGTTGACGGCATTATAGGAGGAGTAGGTGGGGTGATCGTATTTGTGCCCAATATCATGCTGCTGTTTTTGGTGATAGCCGTTCTTGAAGATTCGGGCTATATGGCAAGGGCGGCGTTTATCATGGACCGCATCATGCACAAGATCGGATTGCACGGTAAGAGCTTTATTCCGATGCTAATCGGGTTCGGCTGTTCGGTGCCCGCGATCATGGGCACACGCGTTTTAGAGAACCGCCGCAGCCGCCTGACGACGATTATGGTCATACCGCTGATGAGTTGCGGAGCGAGACTTCCAATTTATGTGCTGATGATCCCGGCGTTTTTTGCAGCTAAATGGCACGGTCTTGTGATGTGGTCAATGTATATGACGGGGATAGCATTGGCAATTTTGTGTGCAAAGGTTTTGAGAACGACTTTGTTCAAGGGCGAAACGGTGCCGTTTGTTATGGAGCTGCCGCCTTATCGTATCCCTACGGTTAGAGGTGTTTTGATCCACATGTGGGACCGCAGTTGGATGTACCTGAAAAAAGCAGGGACCATACTCCTGGCAATATCGATTGTGTTATGGGCCGCGACGAGTTATCCCAAACCCGCCGAAGATAAGCTGGCGGGTCTGACCGCTGAGCAGGCCCAGAATGTTCAATTGCGTTATTCCATTGCCGGCAGGGTGGGAACGGGTATGGAGGTGGTGGTAAAGCCATTGGGATTTGACTATCGGATAGGTACGGCACTTATCGGCGCTTTGGCGGCGAAGGAAGTTTTTGTAGCTCAGATGGGAATTGTTTATTCGCTTGGCGAAGCCGAAGGGTCCATGCAAACGTTGCGAGAGAAACTTGCGAGCAACTATAGTCCTTTGCAGGGTTTCTGCATAATGCTGTTTTGCCTGATAAGCGCACCGTGTATGGCGACTCTTGCGGTTTGTAAGCGGGAGACGGGTTCGTGGCGATGGGCGTTGTTCCAGTTTGCCGGTTTGACGGCTTTGGCGTATGTGATAACTTTGGTTGTTTACCAGGTTGGCAGCTTGATAATAACATAAGAGGAGTATTGTTATGGGATCTGTTTTGACAACCGTGATCGTTGTAGTGATAGTCCTGTGGGCGTGCTGGGCATCGTACAGAATGCTTACGGGGAAAAAGGGCGGCTGTGATTGTACGAGTAGTTGTAAAAAGAAAGATTGTTCCGAGTTGCCGGAGAATAATGATAAAGATTAAGTGTTGATGTCAGTATGAAGATTGACACTTTATAGCGATAATCAGTGGGAGCGTAAAAGATGGATAGAGTTTTAATAAAGAAAACTGAAGCAGATAATGTAACCGGAAAAGCACCTGCTTTGAGTACAGAGCAATTGTTTGACGGTTTTCGCGAGATACGACTTTTTCATGGCAGCCAGGAATACAGGCTCAGGTTGACCAGAAACGACAAGCTTATTCTCACAAAGTAGTTTTTAATAGTTATATGCCGCACAGTGCGGCATGGAGCATTAGCCAGCAAGCTTAAACGAGCCACGCCAGCCACACTCCTTTCAGGATCATCATTTTTTTATGGCCATTGTACGGCCGGACTGGAGTAAAGGTATGGCGAGTAAAAACAAGAAGTGTTTATTGTGCGGGTTGCTGGTGATTGTGATGTTTGTTTTGACAGGTACGCAGGTATGCTCTGCGGAGGGTTCTGACGACGTGGAAGCGATGCGTCAGGAGATCAAAGAATTGACGCAGATGGTTCGCGGGCTGGCTAACGAAGTTAAGAGTTTGAAAGAAGCCAATGGCCAGGAGAGCAGCAAGCAAGCTCAATATCAACGGGAGCTTGATGAAATTCGCACGGATGTGACAAAGCTTAACGAGTCACCAATGGCGGGACTGGCGGACACTTTGGGCAATGTGAAGCTTGGCGGTTATGGCGAAATACACGCTAATTTTGACGAAGGCAGCGAGTCGGATCAGATAGATTTTCACAGAATGGTACTGTATTTAGGTTACGAATTTGCGGACTGGATAGTATTCCACTCCGAGACGGAACTTGAGCATGCATTTGTCAAT
>DRGS01000097.1 GCA_011053245.1 Phycisphaerales bacterium | reverse complement strand
TTACATCTATCTCGATGATACTGTCAAAGCCGGTACAAATCTGACAATTACCGCTGATTCCGCTGCTGGAGATGTGGGCGAAATTGATGCATACTATGCACTCGAAGCTGTTTCTGGCGACGTTGATATTTCCTCTGACTACTACATATATCTCGGCGACGATGTTACTGCTGGCGGAAACATAACTATTGCCGCTGATTCTGAAAATGAAGATGCCGGCTATATTACAGCCTATGGTATACTCGAAACTACCTCAGGTGACATTGATATTTCCTCTGATTATTACATCGATCTCAATGACAATGTCACTGCTAATAATGGAAACTTAATAATCAATGGCGATTTGGATAATGCCGACGGCAATCTTCAGGCAACAGGAAGCGTAACTATCAATGGCAATGCAACTGTCGCCGGCGATGTTACGGCTGATGGCGGGGCGATCTATTTTGGCGGCACGGTTGATGCCGACGGCGGAGCAACTCAGATCTTTAGCGCCAATGCCACACTTGAAGCAAAGGACACCGTTACCAAGAGCAATGATGGCGGGCTGGATCTTACGGGTGCCGGGGTCAGACTTGACGGAGGTGCCAATGTCGGGACGGGTGACCTGATAATCACCGGAACTTTAGTTGCTGGCAATAATGTTCTGGCAGATGGCAGCATTGACATCAATGGCAATACCATAGCAAATGGCGGAGCAACTCAGACGTTCAGCGCAGGTAATGTGCTGACAGCCAATGGCAGCATTGATAAGACAGGAACAGGTGATCTTGTACTTGCCGGTGACAACGGTATAGCTCTCAACGGAGATGTTAGTGCAGTGGCAAGTTTGCAAATCGACAATGACACAACGGCTGCCGCCAATATATCTCTGACGGCTGGTGACAATATAATACTTGCTTCGGCTATGACATTGTCGGGCAGCGAGTCACTGACACTTGAGGCTACTAACGGCTCAATTACAGGTGGAACAATCGAGGTTACAGGTAGCTCTTTGAATTTGACGCAAGGCGATTCTATCGATCTTGCTGAGTTTAGCTTCAATAATCAGGGGACCACGGACCTGACATTGGACAGTGGCGGTTCGGTAACGGCAAATGACACAGCCAACGGTGCCGATAAGTGGCTTTCTGTCACTGCTACTGCTCAGGGCGACGTAACTCTGGAGGGTACTGGAAATATAACTACAAATGCATTGAGTTCGACAACAGATGGCAATATCACTGTTGAATCCGGAACGGGCGATCTTGTAGTCAATGGCAACGTAACAGCAAGTAACGGCAGCGTATCGTTGACAGCAGAAAACGGACGGATATATACAGACGACAGCGATTCGCTTAATGTTGATATAGAAGGCTCTTCCGGTAATGCCGGTGACAACAATGTTGCTATCGCGATCGTCAGCGACGGGGATCTGACTCTTGGGTCGGGTGCGAGACTTACAGCCAATGGCACTTATGACAGCAGTGTAGTCGATGATCGTGCTACGTTCAAGTTGCGTGACAGCGGTGAACATTCTGGCGAAGAGATCGATGTCGCACTTTATCTTAAGAGTAACGGATTTATCAAACTTGAATCGGGTGCCTGGATAGACTCTGAAGGCACGGTACTTATGGATGCATTGACTGATATAATCTCAACTGACCTATTCGCGGGTGTTACGACGGATCGGCTTGAAGTTGTTTCGCGTGAAACGCTGCGTTTGCAGGAAGCTATTGATGACGGAACGCTTCCTTCCGCCGACGATACCGAAGCTGTCGAAGCTAATATTGGCGGAACATACATGCTTCGTGGAGGTATCGAAGAAAACGGCATCGAAGGTGCGTGGGAACTCTATGACGAATCGACAAGTGGAGCTGCTCCAATACCGGCGTTTCTTACGTTAAATACCGTTACGCCGACCCAGATATCAAATCAGTTGTCAGGAATGCTTGTATGGCTTGCGGATGAACTCGGTATAACCGAAGGTGAGCTTCGGGCTCGATTTGCCGCTGCGTTTACCGATAGTACAGAGATTCAGCAATATGTCATGATAGCCAAGCTCAAACAAGCCGCCGAAATGTTGAAGGATCCAGAAGGGACGGGATTTGCCGCTCTTACAGGGGTCATCAACGAATTTGTAAATACCTCGGCACCACCTTCTCCGGAGCAATTCGCGGCTATAAGTCAGGCTCTTTCGCTTCATGTAGGCGACGGGACCAATTACGCGTCGGCAGTAGATATGCTGGACGCCTTTGCGGATTACGTTGATGTTTTGACCACAGAAATGGGCTGGAGCATGGAAGATGCCGTGGCAGTAGCACTGGATAATTATGACAGCGGTGACAACGCGATCGTTACCGCGATGCTTATGATGCACTTAAGCGCTCTTGGCGGCTAACAGGTTTGCTATAATAACCTATTGGCCGAAAAATAAAACCGTTGAGGATTCGTAATTCTCAGCGGTTTTTTTTATTCAATTCCTACATTGCCATTGCCTCGGGGGCGTAGGCTAATTGCAGTTGCATGCGGATTTGCTCCGTCTGCCGGTTGAGTTCGGCTATGTCTGGGTGGCCGGGCTGGAACAGTCCTTCAAAGACATCGTATGCTCTGCGGGATACGTTTCTGGCTTGTGTGAGTTTGCCCTCTGCGATGTATAACTTTCCAAGGGCGGTTAGTACTTTGCCCGTGTCGGGGTGGGATCTGCCGCATTTGTCTGTTACTATCTTGAGGGTCATTTTAAGAAGTGTCTCGGCGAGGTTGTACTCTGCTTTTTCGCAGTATATCGCGGCAAGTATTATCCGGCTCTGGGTCATGGCGCAATGGTCGGGTCCGTAAACCTGCTTTTGTATCTCAAGTGCCGGCAGTAAGATCTTTTCGGCTTCGGAATATTTTCCCTGCATTGTGTAGAGGCTGGCAATTTGCACATTAACGCCGGCGGTGTAAAGGTGGCCGGGGCCGTAACTGTTATTGATCACCTCTATGGTTTGGATGTAACGGTCGTGAGCCTCTTCGATGTTTCCTTCATCCGCAAAGATCTTTGCGAGATCGATCATGAACGGCGCGACGACCTGATCGGTACTGGCGTAACTTTCCAGCATTATGTCTATCGCTTCCTGAAGTGCCCTTCTTGCCTCTGGATATTTTCCCTGATATGCGTAGATCGAAGCCGATATCCGCAGGGCGGATGCGAGGTATTGATGTTTTTCTCCGAAGTTCCTCCGTATTTGGTCGATCGCTTTGAGGCAGACCGTTTCGGCGTCTTTTAGCTTTCCCTGCTGTTTGTAGAGCCATGCCAGGTCGGTCATATAGAGGCCCTTGGTCTCATTGGCGGAAGGATTTGACGATACCAGATCGATGGCTCGCTCGATCAGGGGCTGGGCCTTGTCGTAATCGGAGTAGGCCATATATACCCTTGCCATGCTCCGAAGCGTCTGGCATGATCGGTTATTTACGCTGATTTGCCCGGAAACGCTATCAGGACTTGAAATGAACACGCAAATAGCGTATAATAACAAGACTGTAAAGGCACTTTTTTTTCGCCGTAGGGGCGATTTTGATGCTGTCATTTTGAACTTTCTTAACTGGATTCACAAACGACCGTTATAGTTATCGTCATATATAGACTAATTCGTAAATATTTATTGCAGGCTTAACTTGAATTGATGCCCTTTACAGGGCAATAGATCCGGGCGACAGCGATTTTAATTGGTGGATATTAATTTGAGACTCAAAAACACATCTAAAAGCAAGGCCAGATTCGCCCTTTTTCTGGCTTTTATGCTCTTTTCGGGCGTTATATCTGCATACGCGGGTACTTCTACTGCCGGCAAGTCCGATAATATTGCCTCTCGGGTCTGCTCGTTGATCTCAGAGGGTGATTTCGATTCGGCTGGGAGCGTTCTTGACGGATATGACACTGATTCGGCGAATCTTAGCGGGCTTAAGAGCATTGTCTCTCAATATCAGCAGATGCAGGCGAAGCGGCATAAGGACCATCACAAGGTCTATCTAAGTCAGATCGAAAAGTTTGATAAGCTTCGCGAAAGTGCCTCAGATGATGATTTCGATAAATTCGACAAGGCCTTTGCCATAATCGTAAAGGCGATCGAATACGCAACCGATGATGAAAAGGGGCAATTGTTAGACGATAAGCTGGTAAAGACTTTGGTGAAAAAGACGGAAGAAAAGGGCCAGAGACTTGCCGAAAACGGTGACTGGCGTAATGCTTATTCAAAATGCTATTTTTGGTTGAACGAGCTGTATCCGGAAAATAGCGGGTATCGGGACATGTCCGATGCGCTGATGGATAAGAACAGTATTGAACTGTCCCTGCAAGATGCCCATGGCGAAACGAGCCTGCAACGACATGCCGATATAAAACCGAGAATGCTGCTGCTGGCAGTTAAGAAGCTTGATTTTGACTATGCCGATCTTGTCGATTATCCGGCGATGATAGAGGCTGCCCTTGGGCGCTGCCGGGCACTCGGTGAGGTTCTTAAGCACAGCAAAAAGGAACTCTCTTACTCCGTGGAGGCAAGGGACCTCCGTAGATGGAAGGGAGGCCTTAATGCCGCAGAAAGTTCGCTACGGATGTCAGCGGGGCTAATTACGAGAGAAGTATTCTTAAAGGTATTCAAAGACGTACTTGCTCTTAACAAAATTACTCTCAAACTTCCGGAAGAGGTCCTCACGGCTCATTTTTCAGAAGCATCACTTTTGGCACTGGACCCTTATACCGGTATTATCTGGCCGAAGAAGCAGAAAGAGTTCCATAAAAGTGTTATGCGGGAGTTTACAGGTATTGGTATTCGATTGTCAGGTGCGGGTAAATCGTTGAAGATCGTGAGCCTTCTGCCAAACTCGCCGGCTTATTCTTCCGGTCTTGACGCCGGCGATGTTATCCTTGCTATTGACGGGGAATTGACCGGCGATATGACAGTGACGGACGCGGTTTCCAGGATCAGCGGACCCAAAGGCAGCAAAGTAACACTGACGGTGCGCCATATCACTACGGATCAGACGGAGGATATTACGATAGTGCGTGACAAGATCGTCGTTTCCCCGATAGGAAGCTGGCAACGAGCCGAAGAAGGGAAATGGCAGGCGATGATCGATCCTGAAAATGGTATCGGATACATAAAGATCGACAGCTTTGTCAAGACAACCATTCCGTCAATGCAAAAGATGTTGAATGGTATGGAAAGCCAAGGGCTTAATGGCCTTATCATAGATCTTCGTTTTAATCGCGGCGGGCTTTTAAGCAGTGCCGTTGAGATGGTCGACATGTTCGTCAAAGCTGGGCCCATTCTTAAAAGCGTACCTCGCTGGGGGCTGCCTTCATATAAAATAGCCCACTCTAAAGGTACGCACCCGGATTATCCGCTGGTTGTCCTGATAAACGGGGCGTCCGCAAGCGCTTCGGAGATAGTCTCCGGCGCTCTGCAGGATCCGATATACAAACGCGCTGCGATCGTAGGGTCACGAAGCTACGGTAAGGGAAGCGTTCAGGAGATAGTACCGTTTCGCGGCGACAAAACGCAGCTTAAGTACACGACCGCGTACTATCACCTTCCATCGAATAAACGCGTCAAGAACCGGTACCTCGTGAAACGAGCCGGCGATAAGGATTGGGGGATCACTC
The DNA here is from genome assembly GCA_011053245.1 of Phycisphaerales bacterium. The sequence continues at coordinate 27,547 of DRGS01000097.1, read as the reverse complement.
CGGATGTAAATGTCACGCTCAAAAGCGGTGAGATCACAAAACTGATAGAGATGCAAAGTGTAAACAGGGTGCTTTCGAAAACCGACCGCAACGGCAAAACAACGACCGTCAAACGATACTCTCTCAAAGAAATGATCGCCGCCGACCCACAGCTCGCAACCGGACTTTTCGTAATAAAAGCCAAGATGATAGAAGCCGGACAAAAGCTGAAACCGTAAGAACGGAAGGTGTCACCCGCCGAGCCATGCAATGACGATCAACGAATAAATACGCGACTGTCCCCTATTACCATTACTGAGAAATAATAATCTCTATTTCATTTCGTAAGGGCTTATTTTGAAACAAAGCAGTTTGGCAACGGTATCTTCAACCCCTCCCAATATATGTCCCTCTATTACAATAAATATCTTATCTTTGTAAGCGGCAGCTACGAATTCAGGACCAACTCTTATATCATTAAAAACGCCCTTGTTGACTATGCTGCCATCGTCATCCAGTATGTAAAAATTTAAACTACTGCCATGTTTGCCCCTGATACCAAATGGAGATAATATGGCCAAGATATAATCATTCTCAAGTGGAGTTAAAGACATGCGTGACATCACCATATCATTGCCGTCGAAGATGTGCGTTGTCCAGACTTTTCTTTTTAGGTCTTTTGAAAATTTCGATACGTATATTTTGTAGCTTCCCATCTCTGCATTATCATAGAGAACAACCGGATTTTCTGATTTGCTCAGACAAAATGAAGGATTCTTGCCTAAATTAACAATGCCTTCAAATTCAGTCTTAACTTTGAAATTGCCTTTTGAATCAAGGTTGGCCAGCCACAGGCTAGAATTTTTTGTGGTAAATTTACTATCCGGTTCAAAAGAAAAACCAAAAGCTGTAAGCATATTTTCTGATTCTGAAAAGGCAACAGCAAGAGTACCGTCTTCTCCCTTATCAGATCTATAATTTGTATCCCAAGCCACAGTCCCGTCACTTTTAATTTTTCTTATATAGCCGCTGTTACCACAAAGGAATACTTCCCCGTTAATATTTCTACATGCTCCGTGTGTTGACACGCTATTTCTGGTTAGGCCGGAGACCTCTCTGATTTTGACCTGCCAGTCACTGCCGAGAGTCAGTTCCTGAAAATTAAAAGATTTGTATTGGTCTCGAATCATTACAATATTACTATCAAGCAGCCGGGAGTCTCTTACATGGCTTGATCCGAAATAAACAGTAATATCTTCTTCATCCATTTTCATCAACGTCTTTAATTCAGATGTACTATCTTTAAGGTTAAAACGATATTCAAACAATTCAGGATTCTGTTTTTTGGGGGTTTCCTGCCTTCTATAAATGTAAGACACACCCGCAACACGAACAATATTTTTATCCCCATCGACTTCAATGGTATATGGTTTGATAATATTTGCATCAGTTCGAATAATATCCTTTTCCCATAAAATATCGATGTTGGGACCAGAAAATGCGACGGATGTAACAGTAATGCAAAACAACACGATTAGATATATCTGCGATTTTTGTGTCATAGCTCAATTCCTTGTAAAAGTTGATATGCTGATAAATAGGATAAATAGGGGATAAATAGGATAAATAGGGGACAGCCACCTATTTAGTCCACCAAAACACGCTTTTATGGTATCAAAAGCGGTATTTTAATTAGGGACAGTCACCTATTTAATCGTTATTGGGAGTCCCATCTCTTGTCTATTTTCTTCTTGCTTGTTGTCGCTTATTTTTTTCTTCGGTCGGCCTACTGGCAGTGGCCTTAATCTTCGGCCTGCTATTTTTTCGAGTTTACTCAAATATGAATCTGTAGCTAACGGCCTGCCGCTTGTTGTTGCCAAACGGATATTGCGAACCTGTTCCTTTTTTAGACGCCTTTCGAGGATGTCTTGCCAGTTGAACTGATCGGATTTGCTTCGCCACCAGTTCATGTCGAGTACGCCGGTCGGATCATCGTTGGTGGTATGAGCCGATGCGCTTGAATATGGATAAAGCCAGGGCTTGTCTGCTGTGCCTGAGCGTATGGGGTTGGTTTCGATATATTGCATTGCCTGCCAAAGGTGTTGGTTGTCCATGGGGCATGAAAAGAAGCGGTTTTGCCAGAGATGGCCGCTTCGGCTGTGCATGCGGTTGACGTATTGGGTGTAGAGATAATGAGTTCCGCCGATAGCCTTGGCAAGTGCGGTGTCGTTGCGAGGCACCGCGATGATGTGGATGTGATTGCTCATCAGGCAATAGGCCAGCACGTCCATGCCGAACCGCTGGGATTGCTCTTTGAGCCGGTCGAGATATACCTGGCGGTCATCGTCAACGAAGAAAACGTCCTGCTGATTATTGCCGCGTTGAGTGATATGGTGCGGCACGTTTTTAAGAACTATTCGAGACAATCTTGGCATAACTGTAAATATAGCATAATGCTGCACGATGTCAATAGAAAAAATAGGTGACTGTCCCTAATTAAAAATACCGTTTTTGATACCATAAGAGCGTGTTTTCTTGAATTTAAATAGAAATAGAGAAATAGGGGACAGTCACCTATTTAAGCGTCTACGCCGTACCATTGTTTAATAGCGTCGATCATCTGCTCGTATGTTTTTGCGGCCATGATATCCATCTGGACCTTCTTACGCTGGGGGTGTCGTTTGCAGTAGCCGACGGCGAATTTTCTAAAAAATCTTATGGCTTTTATGGCTGGGCGGATCTCAGCGACCATTTTGAAGTGGTCGAGCAGGACGCGTCCCTGTTCGGTTATATCGGGAGCCGGTGGTTTGGGTTTGCCCTCCAGGAGCGCGCGTGCCTCTGAGAATATCCAGGGGTTGCCGATAGCTCCGCGGGCTATTATGACGCCGTCCAGACCGGATGTTTTGATCCGCTCAACGACGGTTTCAGCGTCGAGAAGGTCCCCGCTTCCTAATATGGTCGTATCGGGAAATCTTTGCTTGACCTGAGAAGCGATATCCCAGTCGGCGGTTTTGCGGTACTTCTGGACGACGGTTCTGCCGTGTATTACGAGTGCGTCGACGCCCTCTTTGGCGGACTCTTCGCATATCCGCAGGAAGTCCTCTCTTGACGCTTCGCTGCTGTCAAAGCCTGCGCGGAGTTTCATCATGACCGGGCACTTTACGGCATCGCGTACTTTGCGAAATATCCTGTTAACCAGTTCCGGTTTTGTCAGGAGCGCACCGCCTCTGCCGCGTCTTAGAACCTTTGGCGCCGGGCAGGCGAAATTCAGGTCTATAAGGTCATAGCCGATGGATTCGAATTTGGCAGCGGCAGCGGCCATTGTATCGGGGTTTGCTCCGAGTATCTGGGCACCTACGGGGTGTTCGTCGATGCCGGGTTGGAACCGCATCTTTTTTACGGCTTTGGGATGGATGGCGAGTTTGTCTAACATGACACCGGTGAGCGTCAGGGGCGCTCCGTATCGTTTGGCGATGACTCGCATGGCACGGTCGCTATAGCCGCTAAGCGAGGCCTGGAAGAACGGTACATCGCAAGTTATATCGCCTAATTTGAGCATTTTGTTTTGTCGCTTGCTGTATGCATGCGGTTATTTTTTATGAAGGGTTTTTCGTATGGTTGCCAGTTCGGTTAATATTTCTTTGCCGTGCCGGATCATTGAAAGTCGGCTGTCGTGGTCCCATGCCCACCTGATAGGGAACTCTTTTATCCGATAGCCGGCAATGCCTGCGCGGAGGATGATCTCGATGTCGAACATGAAACCTTCGGTGACGCAATCGGCGTAAAGCTTTCTGGCGATGTCGCCGCGATAGAGCTTAAAGCCGCATTGGGTATCGTTGAGCTTCGGAGGAATGTTCAGCCAAAGGGTAGTGAAGATGCGGAATAATTTTGAGACTGTCTTTCTGTATGTGTTCCTCGGGCGACAGATGACGCTTTCTTTGTGCGTGCGTGAGCCGTGGGCGATATCAACTTCGCCGGTTTTCAGTAATTTCAATCCTGTGAGTGCATCTTCAAAGGGTACGCAGCAGCCGCAGTCAGCAAACATAACAAAATCTCCGGTGGAGGCAGCGATTCCGGTTTTTATCGCGTAACCTTTTCCGCGATTTTGCTCATAACGTATGACCTCAAGCTCTGCGGAGCCGTGTTCGGCGGTGCGGGCAATTTCGGCGGTATCGTCGCTGCTTCCGTCGTCGACTATTATGATCTGGCCGGTGAGAGAGTTGGCGGCTAAGAAATCGGTGGCTGACGTGACGTCACCGGCGACCTTATTCCTTTCATCAAATGCGGGTATTACGATAGATAATTCCATACATGAGTAGTATAGTTATTGGCTGCTGGTAAGTCAATGCCAAAAGCAGGGTTGACTCCGCGATGGGAAAAGTGTAAACTCGGTATCGTCAATGAGGCGAAAGTTTTGGAGGTGCTGGCGTGTCCAGTGGATTTTTGAGCTTTTTTACAGGAGCCTGATATGGAGAGCAGTAGTGTTTTCATGAGGAATTCGCGTTACGTTCTTATTTTGCTTGTTCTGACAGTTGTTTTGACCGGCTGTCGTGCGCCGCAGGAGGCGGAGGTCGATTACGGCAGGCCGCTGCCAGCCGGTGAACTTGCGCTGCGGAAATTGGTGGATCCGGTGGATATTCCCGATTTCACGATAGCATCGTATGAGCTTGATAATCTTCGGGTCGCTATTGCCAATAGTTTGAACTATATGGCGAAACCTTCGAGTCAGAATTTTTTCCCATACGGCATGATAACGCATGATCGCGCTGTGGCCAGTCTCAAAAGGCTTGGCGAGATGCTCGATTCGGGACTCAGGGGCCGGGCACTTAACGCGGCGATAAAGCGTGATTTCGATGTTTATATTTCCGTGGGGTGCGATAATAAGGGTACGGTCCTGTTTACCGGATATTACACTCCGATATTTGACGGGTCCATGGCTCGGACGGAGCGATTTAAGTATCCGCTTTACAAGCAGCCGAAAGACCTCGCTAAGAGTCCCGAGGGCAGGATATTAGGGCGACAGTTGGCCAGCGGAGCTATCAAGCCGTATCCTACGCGCGAGGAGATCGAGCGAACCGGAATGCTCAAGGGTAATGAACTGGTATGGCTGAGCGATCCATTTGAAGTTTATATCGCTCATGTTCAAGGCTCGACGATGATCCGGCTTGGCGATGGGAAGATCATTACGGCAGGGTATGCGGCAAATAACGGCCACCCGTACCATAGCGTGGCGAATGAGATGACCAGGGATGGAACCATTCCGCTTGAGCACATGAGCCTTACGACGATGATAAACTATTTCAGGCAGCACCACGGTGAGGTTGCCCGGTATACATACAAGAATCCTCGCTATATTTTCTTTCAGTTGAGTAATACGACGCCCCGCGGCAGTATCAATGAGCCGGTGACAACGATGCGTACGATCGCGACCGACAAGTCTGTTTATCCGCGGGCGTCTCTTGCGTTTATCTCAGCCAAACTGCCGAGGAACATAGCCGGCCAGATCGAGACGCGGGCGTTTACCGGTTTTGTACTCGATCAGGATACCGGCGGCGCGATCCGGGCACCGGGCCGCTGCGATGTCTATATGGGAACAGGTCACGAAGCCGGAAAGATGGCGGGACAGACTTATCAGGAGGGTAAACTTTATTACCTGTTCTTGAAAGCGGGCTATCGTCCGGGCATTCGGAGTATCGGCAGCTTTCGGTAAGCAAACCATTGCATAACAGATTTAGCCGGGCACATTTTGCGGCGGAATTCTATTTGAGATTTACTATTCAATCTTAAGGTATAATAAATGGCAGCATCATTAAGTTTTTACGGAGCCGCGGAAAATGTGACCGGTTCATGTTTTCTGCTGCAGGTTGACGGGATAAAGATACTGATAGATTGCGGGCTTTATCAGGAAAGGGATCTTCGCGACAGGAACTGGGACGAGTTTCCCGTGCCCGCCAATGAGATCGACGCGGTACTCATAACGCACGCTCACATAGACCACTGCGGCAGACTGCCGAAACTGGTGAAGGAGGGCTTTAGCGGAAAGATATACTGTACGCACGCGACCAAAGAGATCGCCGGTATCGTACTGCTCGATTGCGGACACCTGCAGGAAGAGGATGCCGAGTACAAACGCAAACGCCACAAAAAGCAGGGCAGGGTTCCCGACCGCCCGGTAGAGGCACTGTACAATGTCGAAGATGCCGAAAAGACTTTGCCGCATTTTTCGTCCGTCGATTACAAACAGCCGATAGTCATAGCCAATAACTTTGAAGTTACGTTCCACGATGCCGGGCACATACTTGGCTCATCGATCATCAAGATAAAGGTTCCTATTGACGGTCAGAGCCGAACGCTGCTGTTTACCGGCGATGTCGGTAGAGCGGGCAGGCCCATCTTGCAGGACCCGTCCATCTTCGACGAAGCCGACTACATCCTTTTGGAATCGACATACGGCGACCGCACGCACGATACATTCGAGGACACAAAGGAAAAACTCACCGAAGCCATAAATAACGCTTTCGAAGCCGGCGGAAACATACTGGTTCCAAGTTTCGCCATCGAGCGTTCGCAGGAGATAATGTATTTTCTCAACGAACTGATCATGGAAGATAAGATACCGCCGATCATGGCTTTTCTCGACAGCCCGATGGCAGTGCGGGTAACGGACGTTTTCCGAAAGCATCCGGAACTTTTCGACAAGGAGACAAAGGCGCTGCTAAAACATGGCGATTCACCGTTCGATACTCCGTGCATGCAGATGGTAAGGACGACGCGGGAATCAAAGGCGATAAATAAAATTCGCGGGACCATTATGGTGATCGCAGGTTCCGGTATGTGTACGGGCGGCAGGATCAAACATCACCTGGCGGCGCACATTTCAAATCCGGAAACGACCGTTCTCTTCGTCGGCTACCAAGCCGTAGGAACTCTCGGCAGGCAGATCATAGAAGGCGAAAAGGAAGTTCGTATCCTCGGGCAAAACCATCATGTAGCGGCAAAGATCGTTAAGGTTCTCGGTTTTTCAGCACATGCCGACAAGGACGAACTTTTCAACTGGCTCGGTAATTTCAAGAACCCGCCCCGACATCTGTTCGTCGTACACGGCGAAACAAAAGCAGCCCACAGCTTCGCCGAATATGTAAAAGAAAAGAAGCAATGGAACGCAACCGTACCGCAATATCAGCAGGAAATAGCAATAGACTGACCCCGCGCAGACTACTCTTTTTGTCATTCCAGCGCAGGCTGGAATCTATGCTCCACAATTTCAATGAACCTCCTCTTTTCTCATCGTGTGGCACCTTCAAGCGAAGCTTGTGGGTGCTAAACGTAACAACTACGCAAACCCCTACTTCTCAAAAACCCTTATCGCAAAAAACCGTAGGGTGTGAAACGCTGTTTTTTCACACGCGTTATTCTTCCGCATACAAAAAGCCCAAAGGGCGACATGATGTAGCCTCGCCCGCAGGGCGTGGACAAAGGAACAAAAAACAAACCCCTCTCCCCAAAACATATCGAGCCCGCGCAGCAGGCGGCATAGAATGGTTCTGTTTTTTGCATCATACGAACTTCCCAGATCGGCAAAACCCTTTTCCCCTCATTTTACTTTGGTTTACTGAACCATTCCAAGATAAGTCCTGCCAGCCCCTGAGACACTGACGACATATTGTTTTTAATATCGAATTTATGCTCCTGACATTTCTCTATAATAGCCGTACTTTTTACATTTAGCTCACGGGCTAATAAATGTACTCTTGTTATTTTATTGGTGTTCCTTTTTCTTTCTATGCGTTCTCCACGAAATCTTTTTCTTACAAATACTGTGTTATCATAAATCTTCGAGATTATAATAGTGTCGTCTTGCTTGAATAATCTCTGCATAATTGTTTTCCCGATTGAAACCCGTCCCATGTTCCAATCAACATGTTTAGTAAACTTCTTGCCATCTAAATATAAGGTGAAATCGGCTACAGGAAAAACTTTCCTGTATTTATTGTTTTCCCCTTTCTTTTTCCACCATATATAACCATATTCTACCTGTGTGTCTTTTAATTTATGTTCTATTTCCATATTTTATTCCTTCCTACCTGTACGGTTAAGCTTTCCTGTTTTTTCCAGTAACGCTATTTGTGATTTTCAAAGTCAAACTTTCAGGATTTCAGCATTTTTCGTGTAGAATGTTATCACACGAACAAAGTACGTCTTCTAAATCTCTATTTTTCTAATGTTTATTTTGACATCGTATTCTTGCCATTCCTGAAGGTGAAGCAATCCATCACTATACCTTCTTAGATTTATTTTCTTCTCACCCTCGCTTTCACTGCACTCTTTAAATAAACGCATTGCTTCCTTGGGCTTTAAAAGGAGAAATGAATAACTTGTCTGATCCTCATTTTCCATCAAGAGTGCCAAATAGAAATTATCATCCCATTTTGACCAATATTTTTTACCAACACCCCAAAACCATCTTTCGCGCTCTGTTGAATAACTCGAATACTTACACAGCACTTTTGATGGTGAGTTCTGAAATTTTAGCAAAGACTTAGAGCTAAGCTCAAACTCACCCCAATTTCGCTCTCTTTTTAGTTGCTTGCCCACACACTTCTTTAGTTGATTTTCTTTTGTTGTGTCTCTGGGTTTCCTTATTGAAAGGGAGGCCTTTCTGACCGATTGACTGGCCTCAGTTGTTTTATGTAATTGGGAATTGGATTTCTGCGAATTTTTATGATGAGATTCATAGAAATCGATTAACCGTTCAATAACGTTATTTGGAGCATCAAAACCGATTGCATGCGATTCAAGGCGATTGTAAGTTGAGTCTGATAGTCTTATTACGGGTGACATAAACACATCCTTTAGCTAATTTAATTTAAGTACAGTGTAACAATGTAACACTTTATTCAGTTCTTTGCAAGAAAAAAATAAAAATATTTATGCCCATGTCAAAAGCATATACCCGCAGGATGATAAATCCATGTCAATCCGCGAAATCTGCGGTTAAATATCTTTTATAGTAGTTCTCTGTGGCCCTCGATTTCCTCTTTTTCCTCTGTGGCAAAGTTTTTAAAAATTAGTGCCTATTCGTGTTTATTAGTGGTTCCAGCCGTTAAAAATCTTCCAAACGCGCTTGCACTATCCTGCTGCGACCCAAAAAAATAAAAAATTTTTACTCCTTTCCCAACAACGACTTACCGTTTTCAACCCCAAAAAAAATCACCGATTTTTGCATCAAACGCGCAAGTTCGTGCAAAGTATAGAGGGACTATGTTTTTTTGAAAGAACACAAACATAATATGAAATGTATACTAAAAACAAGTAATTCAAATTTAATCTCTGTGTCCTCTATGATCTCTGTGGCAAAGTTTTTAGTATTCGTGTTCATTAGTGGTTCAAGTAGTTAAAAAACGTGAAAAAATGACAAAAACGAAAGCATTTGAAAACACCTTAAAACCCTCACTTTTTCCAGGAGAACACGCAAATTCGAAAAACCTTTTTTATGGAAAACGAACCCAATTTCAACGAGTCAAAAGTGTCGCAAGTAACTGCTATAGAAAGGTTTACGGTGCTCTTCTTCAAAAAGGAAACGAACCCAAACGAACCCAATTAAACCCAATAAAGCCAATCAAAGCCAATTTCAAAAGCATCTTTGAAAAAATGAAAAGTGAAATATATATGACTATCATGTTATACTGCCAATAATGAAAGTAGTTATAGAGGAATACCAGTGGATATCGTACATGTCGACATGGACGCATTTTTTACCTCGGTCGAGGTGCTCGATGACCCAGCCCTTGCCGGCAAACCCGTGATCGTAGGCGGCAAAGCCACCAGTCGCGGTGTGGTCGCAGCCGCGAGTTATGCGGTTCGCAAGTTCGGTGTTCACTCGGCGATGCCGATGTCGCGGGCTATCAGGCTTTGCCCGGATGCGGTTATAATCGCACCTCGGATGAAACGCTACGCCGAAATTTCCAAACTTATCCACGAAGTATTCGCCAGGTACACACCTATCATAGAGCCGATCTCGCTCGACGAAGCCTTCCTCGATGTGACAGCCTCTATCGGGATATGGCCGTCGGCCCGGGAGATCGGGCGAGAGATAAAGGCGGCGATAAAAGACGAGATCGCCCTGACCGCCTCTGTGGGAATCGCGGAAAATAAATTCTTAGCCAAACTCGCTTCGGACCTTGATAAGCCGGACGGTTTCGTTGTCATAACCAAAGACAACGCGCAACAGATACTCGACCCCCTGCCGATACGAAGAATATGGACCGTCGGTAAAGTAACGGAGCAGAAACTAAATGGAGTCGGTATTAAAACGATCAAACAGTTACGCGGTGTTGAATTCGATACGTTAAAAAATCTGGTCGGCAATGCTACCGCCGAAAATATTTATTATCTTGCGCGCGGTATCGATAACCGCCCCGTCACCTGCCCTACCCAAGCTAAGAGTATGTCAGCAGAATATACCTTTGCGACGGATACGTTCGATGAGGATAAACTGCTGGCGGTCCTGTTCGATCAGGTCGAGGAGGTGGCGACGCGGCTTCGCCGTCAGAGCTTATGCGCAAAGACCATTACGCTGAAACTGCGCTATGGCGACTTTAAAACAATAACGAGATCGCACAGTCTTAGTGAGCCGGCGGAGACGAGCGATGCTTTATGGAACTCAGCCAAAGATATTTTTATAAAATGGAAAAGTTCCATACGCGCCGGCAAACTTAGATTGATAGGATTTGGCGCGTCGAATCTGTCACCTGCCGGAAAGGGTCAGAAACTGCTGTTTAGCGATGATTCTACTGAAAAGCAAAAACACATCGATGAAGCGATGGACCGGATCAAACGCAAATACGGTAACGATACGATCGGCAGAAAATACTGATCGATGCGTTTACAAATATTCCATTGTGCTCATGATCTTTTCAATAGTGGTAGTTGCCGCGGCGGTCGATTCATCTGATGCGCCATAGTAGATCGTAACGTTTTCATCGTCATCGACGATCGCTCCACAAGAAAAAACGACGTTGCCATAGAAGCCGCTGGTTTCGTAATCGGCTTCCGGCTGCATGAGGGGTCGATTCGCCCGGGCTATTACTTTTGACGGGTCGTCCAGGTCGAGAAGAACAGCTGCTAAACTGTAACGGTCATCTTTATCGGACCCATGATATATCTCAAGCCAGCCTTTGTCGGTGCGTATTGGTACGCAGCTGCCGCCAACTTTGCCGCCGTCGAATTCATCTTCTCTCGGCAGAACCAGGGGTCGGTGATGGCCCCAGAATATCGCGTCCTCGGAACTTGCCAACCATATTGCGCGAGGACCGATGTACATTGGCACGGGACGGGTAAGTGCGTAGAACTTTCCGCCGATCTTTTCGGGGAAGATAACTACGTCAATATTCTCCGGACAAAAGATCATGCCGTGCCGATCGAATCGCTGAAAGTCGCGTGTCTTTAAGAGAGCGGTGGCGATGCCGTTTTCGCTAACTACTTTATATGTAATAAAAAACTCGTCGCCCACCCTGCTTATCCGCGGGTCCTCTATGCCGTAAGTTTCATAATCCATTTCAGGAAAAACGGCTGGGGTTTTGTCGATAGTAAAATTAATTCCATCTTTACTGCGGGCAATTCGCAGATGCGATATGCTGGTCAGGTACATCTTTCCCTTGTAACTGAACGACCGGGAATCCGGCACCTCAAGATCGTACTCACCGTGCTTTATCTTAAAGTGACGAAGCATGCCGGTATTCGGATCCAGTATGGGCGCGACCTCCTCGTTGTCGGCTTTATTCTTTGGGCGTTCTGCAACGCGTAAAAGCAAAAGTGTTTCATCACCGTACCGTATCGCTCCGGGATTAAAAGCTCCTACGACCTCATAGTCGCTGCGGCTTGGCGGTATGTCAGAGGGTGTTATGAGCGGATTCTCTTGAAATCTATTGACAAGCATGATGTCTCCTTAATTTGCGACCAACGACTATTTGCTGTAACTCATTGCCGTACAAGCAGTTACGCTTAGCAGGTCATGCTTTACCCCCTAAACATTACACATATTCTAAATCTATCTGCAATCCGTTTCGGTTGCAAGGGGAAAATTATTTATCATAGGTTGTTGTTAATCTATAAAGTTTATAATAAGCATGTCCATAAGGTGCCCCCCTGCTATGACTTTTTGTGATCTATTTTTTTATTTATTTTAAGATTGTTTCACGTGAAACATTTTTGATTCTGTCCTGTTGTTCACATTTTTCTGTTACAACTTTTCTTGTAAGGGGCGATCGTGCCAGACATTTTTCTTCGGCGACAGGAGGCTGTGCGGACTCCGCCGAACCTTAATCATGCGAAGAGCAATGGCCTGTATGGCAGGTTGCGACAAAACTTCTGCCTGAGCAAGTGTTTCACGTGAAACATTTTTTTTATAGCTGCTTTTTTTGGTGGCAATGCCAACCGCTTTATGTTAATAGAGTGGCGAGGCATATTATTGTGTAATTAATATTGAGCATAGGAGGCTGTCATGGCAAAGGAAAAGAAGCGTCACTTAGGCAAGGGACTTGAGGCTCTGTTGGGGCCTACAAAGGGTATGGGCAAAACGGACCAGTCATTATCAGATATTTCCGGGATGGGCAGGTTTCCGAAGGATGAAGCACTGCGTAACTCCATTCGGATGGTTTCGGTTACTGATCTAAAGCCGAACCCGTATCAGCCGCGTACGAGCTGGGATCAGGATCAGCTTCACGATCTGGCGGATTCGGTGCGGTCAAACGGTATCATTCAGCCGATCCTGGTACGCAGAGCCGATACCGGCTTTGAGATCATCGCGGGTGAGCGGAGGTTCCGGGCGGCGGAGATGGTGGGGCTTAGTGATGTGCCTGCAATAGTACGAGATGCAACAGATGAACAAATGCTTGAACTGGCGATCATTGAGAATATTCATCGCTCAGATCTCAATCCTATCGAGAGGGCGGTTGCCTATCAGGAATTTATCAACACGTTTTCGCTTACCCAAGCAGAAGCTGCCCAGAGATTAGGCGAGGGGCGGTCTGTTGTTGCTAACTACTTGCGACTGCTGGACTTACCGCAAGAAATCAAACAGATGCTCATTGATAAAACGCTGAGTATGGGCCATGCGAGGGCGATACTTGCCCTGCCGACAGATGACCTGAGGCGCAAACTTGCCAACCGGGCGATGGCGGGGCGGCTGAATGTCCGTGATGTAGAGCAGTTGGTACGCACCTATCTGCATGGCCGTGAGGCTAAAGCAGAGCCAAAACAAAAGCCCGCAAATATCCTTGACCTGGAGCAGCGGCTCCGAGAGACATTAGGGACAAAGGTGCAGATCAATACGGGCAAAAACACGCACCGTGGCAGGATAATCATAGATTATTACTCACTCGACGAGTTTGAGAGGCTAACCGAAAAGATGGGCCTTTCGCCCGCTGAGGAAATTTGAAATAGAGCAACATAAGTTACTGGTATCAATTTGAGGATTATTAATTCATAGAGGCACTCATGGCTTTTAAGGAAAGACAAATAACCGGCGATGCCGTAAACAAGTATATCCGAGAAAATCTCAACGAGGTACTCCCTCTGTCAAGAGCATTGCTTGATTTTGATATTGAATCCACAGATAAGATAACTTTTTGTGAAGAGGACTACCCGCTTGAATCAGAGAATTCTTATGGGGGTTGGCTATACAAAAATACAGGTGCTTGTGAGTGGGCGTATAACAAAGTAATAGAACTCATCGGGAATAAGTCAAGTAATATTGCTTTGTTTGAGGATTGTGATCGCAGAATACATCATAAATCCATAATTAACTATAAGTATGGATATCTAACTTTCAATGATTGGATTTACTATATCGTAGGCAATAAGGATGCCACACAGGATCATGTGAGAATTGCGCTTGGAGACACAGGGGTTGGATGGTTCTCCACAGGAGTGATTGTCAACTGTCCTGAAGGCTTAATATTGCCGGAAAAGGGAGCAATTACCAATGAGACGTTTGATTTCTTGGTGCAATCAATCGAACATCTCATCTTTGGAGCTTTTGACCTTGAAGGGTATATTATATGCACTGTGCCTAAGGGGTAAAATACGCTCGTATATTTTTAACCTACTTTGCAAAGATGGCGAATCATGTTATATATTCCAGTAAATTTTTAATCATATAAAAGGGACTTATGAATTTAAATAATGAAACAACTATACTTATAACGTGTGCTCCGAGTCTTGAGGAGTATTTGGAGGCGGAGGTTGAGGGGCTTGGGTATTCTGTTAACTCTTCGCACCATGGGGGGGGTGGAGATCACTGGTACGCTTGAAGATTGTATGCGACTCAACCTGCATTTGCGGACAGCTTATAATGTTCTGTATCTGCTGCGGAAATTTAAGGACTTAAAAAAGTTTCTAACACTTTAGTTTTGCTTTCTATGTGTTGTGTTGTTATATGTTGGAACCAATTAAATTTATTTTGTTATAGGCACTTAACCTGGAAAAATGGATATGAACACCCAAAAACACTGGAATATTCTTGTATATATTTTTCTTGTTACGGCAACTGCGATTGTATTCTGGCAGGTCACATACCATGATTTTGTCAAGTACGATGACGATATATATGTTACTGACAACCAAAATATCCAGCCGCCAATAACATGGCTGAAAGTCAAATGGGCATTCACTTCCGGTTACGCCAGCAACTGGCATCCCTTAACATGGTTCTCGCATATGTTTGACTGCCGATTTCTCAAACTCAATGCCAGCTATCATCACTTAGTTAATTTATTATTTCATATCACAAATACATTACTGCTGTTTACGCTTCTAAAATATTTAACAAAAAACTTATGGCCATCTGCCTTTGTTGCTGCATTATTTGCTCTTCATCCTTTACACGTTGAATCTGTCGCATGGATTGCAGAACGAAAAGACGTTCTCAGCACTGTTTTTTGGCTGCTCACACTTTTTTCTTATTCCCGTTATACTCGAAAACCAAATATCACAAACTATTTGCTTACAATTTTTATTTTCTGTCTTGGTCTCATGGCAAAACCAATGCTTGTCACCTTGCCTTTTGTATTTCTTTTGCTGGACTATTGGCCGCTTGAAAGAATAAAATGCGGCATAGAAATTCAAACCGGAAAATCAATGACATCACTTGTAATTGAAAAGCTGCCGTTTTTTTTACTCTCGTCAATATCTAGCGTTATAACATTTATTGTCCAGCGGGCAGGTGGCGCAGTTTCTGGCATTGAAATATTTACGATAAATAACAGAATTGCAAATTCAATCGTCTCTTACGTCACTTACATACAAAAAATGTTCTATCCGGCTAAGCTGGCTGTCTTATACCCTCGTGTCAGCGATTTGCCAATTGCCAGAGTTCTTATTTGCGGAGTGATACTTCTGAGTGTATCGATAATTTTCATTTATGTTGCTCGCAAGAGGAAATATCTTGCGGTAGGATGGCTTTTGTATCTTGGAACATTGGTTCCTGTCATAGGTATTGTCCAGGTCGGCCAACAGGCATTCGCAGACAGATACACCTACATACCACTTACAGGCTTATTTATCATTATCGCATGGTTCGCCGATGACGCCACAAAAAAATGGCCTTGCAGGAAAATCACATTATCGTTATTCGCAGCCGCAATCTTATCCGCTTCTTCTGTTTGCACATATCGTCAACTAAAACACTGGAAAAACAGCCAATCTCTCTTTGAACATACGCTCAGTGTCACTACCGACAACCATATCATGCACTACAATCTTGGCAATACGTTCAAAGAACAAGGCAGGTTCGATAACGCGCTCCGCTGCTATAATCGCGTTCTGCAAATCGACCCGGACCATGTCGGCACCCATAACAATCTTGGAAATATGTTCGAGGAACAAGGCAGGCTCGACGAAGCGCTCAACTGCTATAATCGCGTTCTGCAAATCGACCCTGACCATGCTGACGCCCATAACAATCTTGGAAATATATTTGGGCGCAAGGGCCAATCTGACGAGGCAATACGTCATTATCAGCGGGCGTTAAACAGTGATACCAAGCATCCCGAAAAACAATACTATAATTTGGCGTTTGAACTTCAATCCCAGCACAAGTTCACAGAGGCAATTGCCTTTTACCGCAAAGCCCTTGAGATTAACTATGATTATTTTAAGGCCCATAACAATCTTGCCGTTCTTTTGGCTCAAAGTGGTGAGATTAAAGACGCCGCCAAACACTTCGGTAAAGCTTTGGGGATAAAGCCGCTTGATGTATCCGTGCTAAACAATCTCGGTAGTACCTTGGCATCCATAGATAGAGTTGATGAAGCCATTGCCCATTTTGAGACTGCGCTACAGATTAACCCAACTGACATACGTACGCATTACAATCTTGCGATCACCTTTGAGAGCCAAAAAATGTTAGAAAAGGCTATCGCACACTACAATCAAATTCTACAGATCGATCCGAATCACACCCAAGCCAAAAAGAAGATTCAAAATCTCAGGAGAATTAAAGAGGTGAATTAAATCTTATGCGGCAGCAGTCTTTTTTGCTATCTTACCACTTTCAATATATATGCTATAATGAGGGAATACATGGATCTAAACAATAAAACGACGATACTGATTACGTGCGGGCCGAGTCTTGAGGAGTATTTGCAGGGGGAGGTTGAGGGGTTGGGGTATGTGGTTAATTCTTCGCATCATGGCGGGGTGGAGATAACCGGTACGCTTGACGATTGTATGCGTCTTAACCTTCATTTGCGGACGGCTTATAATGTTTTGTATCTGCTGCGGAAGTTTAAGTGTCTTCAGCCGGATCAATTGTATTACAACGTTTCGCAGATCGAGTGGGAGGATATTATACCGGTGGACGAGTATCTCAGTATTGTTACGCGGGTTAATACGCCGTCGATCGATAATACGATGTATGCCGGGATGAAGACAAAGGACGCTATCGTTGACAGGATAATGCAGGAGACGGGTAAGCGGCCCAACTCGGGTAAGGAACGTAACAATCTGGTTTTTAATTTGTACTGGAAGGACGACAGGGCGTGGCTTTATCTGAATACTTCGGGTAAGAAACTGTCTGACAGGAATTATCGCAAGATCCCGTTCATTGCTCCTATGCGTGAATCGCTGGCTGCGGCGGTGGTGACGGAGACGGGTTATGACGGGACGGCTGCCTTTGTGAATCCGATGTGCGGGAGCGGAACGCTGGCTATCGAAGCTGCGCTATTAGCATGCGAGAGGCCGGCTGGGTCACTTAGAGGCAACTTCGGATTTATGCACCTGAAGGGTTTTGACGATGAGAAGTGGCAAGCGATCCGCAGAGAGGCGACCAAAAGCAAACGGCAGCGCAAGAACGCGCCGGTTATTGCGCCTATAATCGCAACGGATATCAGCGAAGGCGCGATCAATATCGCTCGCAGAAGCGCTATCACCGCCGGCGTGGATCATCTTATCGATTTTCAAGTTTGTGATTTTGCCGATACGCCCGTGCCCGAAGGTGAAGGAGTCGTGATACTCAACCCGGGGTATGGCGAGCGTATGGGAGAAGAAAGCGAACTTGAAACAACGTACAAAAAGATCGGCGACTTTTTCAAACAGAGTTGCAAAGGGTATACGGGCTATATCTTTACGGGCAATCCGAAACTGGGAAAGAAGGTGGGCCTGCGAACATCTAAGCGGACGATCTTCTTTACCGGCAAGATCGAGTGTCGCCTGCTGAAATACGAACTGTATGGCGGTACGCGTAAAAACATTTAGCCCATTAGTATCGCCATTGCGATTCCTGCGGCGGCGATGCAGAGGGCGGGGGGGATCGCTTTTGCTATTATCTTTCCGAGTGGTGTTTCGAAGTATGCTGCCGATAGCGGCAGGCAGAGATGGATCGGGGTTATGTACAATCCCGTCATGACACCGGCAAAGGCGAGTGCTTCCAGCGGCATGTTCGCCGAATCACCGGTCCCTATCAAACCAGCGAGGAACGGGAAAGTTATTGCTACGGTGACTGCGGTGATGCCGGTCAGTACCGCGACTATAAATGGCAATAAGAAGATGACTACCTTAGGCGGAACGTTGCTTTCATTAAGGAATGTAACGGCTTCGTCTATTGCGCCGGAGGCCTGGAGTACGAATTTGAAGAAGACGGCACCGAAGATCAGGAGTACGAAATCAAACTTGCCGGCGGCTTTGAATATTTTGATCCAATCGCTGCATTTTACACGGTGGACAAACAGGAAGATAACTACCGCGGCGAGTACTCCGAGAGCGGGCGGAAGTTCAAAGGCTGCATAGAGTCCAGCAGCCAGGACAATGGGCCAGAATGCATGTGCAAAATCTTTAAGGTTCTTGCCGATGCTTCTTTTAGCTACTACATGTTCGCTCTTGGGGGGCATTGAACCGATGAGCAGGAAGATAACGCCTCCGATTATTCCGGCTGCCCAAAGGACCGCGTTATAAGCTATGATCGAGCGGACGGAAACGCCTAATATGCCCTGTATTAAGGGAATGGCAGGGAACAGCGGCCAGACGGGTTCCCATTGATGGCGGAAGAAAAAGTTTATCGCCGCTTGTTTTGCACGGTCGACACCGATGCTGTCGCCGAGTTCTTTTACCATTGGCGCTGAGAGCATGATCCCGCCCGGTGTCGGCAGCATCCCCATGATGAATGGGATTATCGCCAGCGCTACCCTTCTGCTTCTGAACAGGCCCTGCATTGCGGGTATGAGGCGGCTGGCTACGCCGACATACCGCATTGCCGCCCCTAAGACGTTTACAAGCATCAAAAGTGCGCTAATCATGACGAACAGATAGACACTGGTTTTACTGAGCGGGAAATTTTCAAATTCATAGTTGAGGTGGGCCAGTATCGCTTGCGGCCAAAGCCTGAGCATAATCGTAGCGATGATCGCCGAAGCGACCATTGCCCTGCCGATGGAAACCTTGAATCGCAAGAGGACCACGAGCACGAATAGAGAGACAGCCATTACGATAAGTGCATACATGTAGAGGGATTATATGTTTGCCGGTGGTGCGCGTCAAGGACGGATAATCATCAGATGTTTTCCGTAAGGGTCTCATCTTGCACACAGACAGCGACCTGGTCCTGTTCGGCGATGAATTCTTCGGCTACCTCAGCTTCATCATATTGCTTGTCCAACCTCGGCCCCGAGATGGATGTATCCTCATAGGACGCTTCTTCGGAGTGGTCCGAATGGAAACTGCCCTGTGTCTGAACGCCGCCTGCCTTTTGGTAATCGGCAACTATATTGTGCATGCGTTGAAGTTTTTGGCGACCCATTCGGGTAGCTTCAAGCCCTATTACCTGGATACCCAGGCTGACACTTTGGCCATCATCAGTTTTGGCTACATGTCTTACCTGCCCTTCAAGGTGCAGGGGTTTTTCGTAAGGCATGGGCGTAAACTGGAGGTCGATGAACTGGCCCGTGCGGAAATTGGGTTCCTGATCAAGGTCAACGGCCATTCTCAGACCCACTGCCGAGATGTCTATAAGACTGCCCTGCCAGTAGTTTTCCATGGGCATTGCAATCGTTTCATCCGCATAGCCTCGATGCCAGAACAGAACCTTTACATTGAGTGAATCGGGTACGCTGGCCCTTGCATCGGCTCTGCGTTGCATTTTTTCGACTCTATCGGGGATGTTTAGAATAATTTTTCCTTCACCAGCATCATTTACAGAGGGCTCAAGGCCTGTGACGGTCGTTTCGAATATATATTTTGATGACCCAGCCTCCACGGACATACCGACGGGTTGGTCTATTCTTATGTTCCCAGACCTGTGGTTTTCCGATTCCGAGACCTCTACATGCAGTGTATTAGGGGTCAAAGCCGTGATCGCGACCTTTGTCATGTGCCATTTGCCCTTGCAAAGGTGGCTCATAACCGCCGTTATTTGTTCGTCAGCGGCCTTTTTCAAGATATCTTGAAATTCGCTTTTTGTCATTTGCGTGTTACTCATATCACACCTCAAAAAATGTAACGATAGTCTTATACAAAGTATAGTAAACCAAGATGCATAGTCAATTGATACGAGAATTTTATTTTTACTTTGCAATAATATTTCGACATATAATGCACTATTCTTAAGGATTTTTGGGCAGATCGGAGATTGCCGCAGCCGTTCGGGAAGGTTTTTATTGCAAATTCTCTGATATATTCATAAACTCATCTTAATATTGTTAGTACCCGGTCCGAGATCGCAACCCGAACTGATTATCGGACGTAAGCGTATTGTTTGGTATCTTTGATCGAAAGGGGGCACCATGAAGTCAAAATATGTAGTCTTGGGCGGATTGATCTGCGTTTTTCTCTCGTTTTTCAATGCCGCCAATGCACTTGCTTATGATGTAATTGAGTTGCAAACATATAAGCAGGAACATTCTTCCGTTACGCTCAAAGCTGGACGTTTGGGCGAAAAAGCAGGTATTTCGGTTGTCTTTACCGGTACGGATGACCTTCATTATTATGCAAAAAAAGAAACTGCGGGAGGAGGATACAATCTCACCATCAAAGCCGAAGCGGCGGGTATGACGTTTGGCGAGACGATATTCGGGGCATGGGGGACGATGGTGGAACCTGCTACAAATAAAACCATTGAGATCTTCGTCGGGGATTTTGCGGCATTTGTGCCTGTCGAATCTTATGGGCCGGAGGCGGGGACTTTTGATGTTACCGTTTCGATAAGTGGATTAGCGTGTACAAGCAAGATATGTCTTATGCCTTTTACGAAGGAACTGCCACCGCTAACGCTCGATACGAGTAAGAGCGATTCGTGGCCGGTTGTAACTGTCGGCGAGCAGGCGGCGAGTACTCAAAAGATCGCGTCGAAATCGGCTTCGTATTCTGCTCCGATCGCTTTTGCGTTAGCGATCCTGGCGGGTTTGATCCTGAATGTGATGCCCTGCGTCTGGCCGGTGCTGCCTATAATAGTTACGAGGCTTTGGAACGAAGCCGGCGAGAAGAGGTCCCGCAGTATTACGCTTGGTCTGGCGTTTTCGGCGGGTATACTCTGCTTTTTTGCCGCTATCGCCGCTTTGAACCTTATTTTGCTATTCGGGTATGACAGGGTTTTTCAGTGGGGCGATCAGTTCCGCAGCCCGGTCTTTCTGACAGTGATGGGTTTGCTGATGGTCGTGCTGGGACTGTTCATGTTCGGCATTTTCAATATTGGTATCCCGGCTTCGGTTACGGGTAAGGCAGGGTCGGGCAAGGGTTTGACCGGTGCTGTGGGGATGGGTTTTCTTGCGGCGCTTCTGGCGACACCGTGCGGTTTTGCCGTTCTGGCTGCTGCCGTTGCGTGGGCACAGACTCAGCATTGGGCGGTTGCGACGTTTACTTTGATGCTCATAGGTGTTGGTATGGCGATCCCGTATCTGATCCTGGTTTGTGTGCCGGGTTTGCTGAATAAGCTGCCGAAACCGGGAGCATGGATGGAACATATTAAGCATGCGATGGGTTTTTTGCTGCTGCTGATCGCGGTAAAGATGATCATGGCTTTGCCGGATGAGATGAAGTCCAATGTGCTTGTCTATGCCGTTATACTTAGTTTCTGTACCTGGATGTGGGGGTGCTGGGTTGTATTTTCCACGCCTTTCAAGCGTAAGGTGCAAATCAGGGTGATCGCGGTTGTGTTGGCAGTGGTCTGCGGTTTTGGCTTTTTGGCAAGTGATAAGGAGGCTCATATTGACTGGCAGCCCTACGATGCTACCGTGATACAGGCAGCTAAGGAATCGGGTCAGGGCGTATTGATAAAGTTTACGGCTGACTGGTGCACCACCTGCGCTATAGTAGATAAACTTGTCTATCAGCGAAAAGATATCGTCAAATTGGTAGAACGAAAGGGGCTTCTCGCGATCAAAGCCGATACCACAACCGCTGAGATGAAGGCAACTATTGACCTTTCTTCGGTATATAACGAGCCGGCGGTACCTGTTACGATTATTTTGCTTCCTGATGGCGGTGAGAAACATTTGCCTGGCTTTATCAAAAAGGAAGATGTCAGGGAGGTTCTCGAAGGCCTGCCCGACGTGCCGGCTGGGGAGCGTGAGGAAAACCAAGTGATGGAAAGTTGGTGACACTTTAGTTAAGCATAGAGGCTGCAAAAAACGACAGGTCGCATAAAATGACAAAATTTGGTCGTGAATAAAAAATGGGAAAATGAGTTTTTTGGGGTTTTTGAAAGTTGATTTTTCGGAAAAATCGGGGTTTACGGTACCAAAAGCCCCTTGTGGACATTAAAGAACCGTAGAATTTGGGCGTTTTTGGTGTATTTTGCGCTCGCTTTTTTTCGTTTATTTTCATTTATTTTCAAAAATTTGCAACAATTTCCATTTTTTTTCGTTTTTTTACCCCCTAATATTCTGGGAAAACAATTCGTGAATTGCTTTCAGAAGCACCAATAAACACAAATGGGCACTAATTTTTGGTCGCGGATTATTTGTTTCGGGGAATTGACATAGTTTCCTTTGCGCGGTATTGTTCATGGTATGGGCAAACATAAGAAGTTCAAGATTGATAAGGCTACGGCGGCTGAACGGGTTAATGCTATCTTTCCGGTGCTGAAGAAAAGCTATCCGGATGCCCGGACCTCGCTTGACCATAAGAATCCCCTCCAGTTGCTGGTTGCGACGATAATGGCTGCCCAGTGTACCGATGTGCGGGTCAATATCGTTACGAAGGATCTGTTTAAGAAGTATAAAACCGTTGCCGATTTTGCCAATGCCGATGCGGACGAATTGGGGCAGGATATCCGGTCAACGGGCTTTTTCCGGAACAAATCGGCCAATATTATAAAATGCTGCCGGATACTCGTCGATAAGTTTGACGGCAAAGTGCCTTCGACGATGGACGAATTGTTAGAACTAAACGGGGTCGGGCGAAAAACAGCGAATGTCCTGCTTGGTAACGCCTTCGATACGCAGGGTATAGTCTGCGATACGCATGTTATACGGCTTAGCCGGAGGCTTCGACTGTCGGAAAATAAGGATCCCGCCAAACTCGAATTCGACCTTATGGAAGTGGTTCCGCGAAAGAAATGGGGCGGATGGACCCTGTTCAGTCATCTTCTGGTCTATCACGGACGGGCTATCTGCAAGGCTCGCAAGCCCGATTGCGATAATTGTCCCATTGCCAAATTCTGCCCGGTAGCCGGAAAACCTGACCTCTGGTGATTTTGCATTCAACCTGACTGGTGATTACGCCGATATTAACATTAGTTGCGGCCTTGTACGCATTAATTTCAAGTAGAACTAAATGGAGAATTAAATTGTCTAATCCTCGTATGCCATCCGAAGAGCCTTGGCGAATATTTCGCATAATGGCAGAATTTGTTGAAGGTTTTGACGAGATGTCGGCTATAGGCCCGGCGGTTTCGATATTCGGGTCGGCCCGGACGGAACCCGATAATGAACACTACAAACTTGCCGAGGCGACCGCAGCCGAGATAGCCAAGGCGGGCTTTGCCGTTATGACCGGTGGCGGCGGGGGGATCATGGAAGCTGCCAACAAAGGCGCCGCCGAAGCCGGTGGCCAGAGTATAGGGCTTAACATCGAACTTCCCACGGAGCAGCAGGAGAATCAATATCAGACCCTGTCGCTGCATTTTAAGTATTTTTTCTGTAGAAAAGTTATGTTCCTGAAGTACGCAAACGGATTTATCGTCATGCCAGGCGGATTCGGGACCATGGACGAACTTTTCGAATCACTTGTGCTGATCCAGACGTTGAAACAGGTTTACTTCCCCGTCATTTTGATGGGCAGTGATTTCTGGAAGGATCTTGTCGGCTGGATAAAAAATACCATGCTCAAACAGGAATATATTTCAGAGGACGATCTCGATTTCTTTTCCGTCGTCGATGACCCGAAAGAAGCTGCGAAAATACTGGTCGATTTCCATGAAACTCATGGAGACAAGGGCCTTTTACAACCTTATGGCATCAAGAAACCGGTTGTCGGTCACTAATCTTGGCGGATTATTCGTTCACGGCTTCATGGGCCTTTTTGTAGTGATCGAGCAGATATTTTTTAGCAGGGCCGCCTAAGTGTTCCCATGGCAGGATCTCATCTTCGGCGAAATCTTTTTGTGCAAGCCGGTCCATATCCATGCCATGTTCCTTGAAGGCCTGCTGCCATATTTCTAAATTGAAGCACTCTGTCCACAGATCGAATCTTGCACCGTTTCGCCATGCCGTTTCGATAACGTCGCCAATGCGTCTGTCCGCCCTTGCGATAACCGATTCGAGAATGCTGGCTTCGATACCGTGAAAGTTAAACTTCAGGAATTTTGCATTGAGCTGACGCTTGCGGTCAAGTATTACGCTCTTTGCATCCTCTAAGTATGATTTCTCCCGCTGGCCCAGCCAACCGAAAGGCGTGTGCGGTTTAGGGACCAGCCAACTTATCGCAATGGTTACATTGGCGGTTTTGTTGTCAACTTGCTTTCGCAGCCTGGCTATTTCATAGGAAAGATCGACGATGCGTTCTATGTCCTCGGTCGTTTCGCCTGGCAAGCCGATCATGAAGTAAAGTTTGACCCTTTGAAAGCCCTCTTCATATGCAGCTTTGATCCCGGCGAAGAGATCCTCATCCGTTATCGGTTTGTTTATTACCCTGCGGAGTTTTTCGCTTGCCGCTTCGACCGCTATCGTCAGGCCGGATTTTCTGACCGAGGCAGCCATCTTCGGCAAAAGTTTCAGTTGCGTCTGAACGCGAAGAGATGGCAGCGACACCCCTACATGACGCGATTGAAAATAGTCCTGCAATTTTACGACCAGTTCTTCCAGATCCGGGTAGTCGGCAGTCGAAAGACTCAGCAGGCTTACGGTATCGAAACCGGTTGTTTCGTAATTTTGTTTCGCGATCTCGACGATTCGGTCAACGCTGCGGAATCTGATGGGTCTTCTACAGAAACTGGCTTGGCAGAATCTGCATCTTCCCGGACAACCCCGCATGATCTCAACACTGACGCGTTCGTGGACGGCTTCTGCAAAGGGAATTATCGGTTTGTCGGGGACGGGTGAACTATCCAGATCGTCAACGACGGCATTTTCAAATCGCAGGGGCAATCCGGGACGTTTTGCTTTGAATGCTTTTATTGTATCCCCATCATATTCAAATTCGTAAAGGGAAGGTACATAAACAAAATCAAACGCTATCGCCGCTTGATAAAGTATTTCCTGTTTGGCTTTGCCTTTACTCTTTTGCTGTCTTATGAGGTCGATAAGCTTTACGATCGCCTCTTCGCCGTCGCCTAAGAGAAGTAAGTCTACAAAATCAGCTATCGGTTCGGCGCAATTCGGCGACTGGCCACCGGCGATAATGATCGGATCGTCTTCATTTCGCTTTGCCGACCTTACCTCAAGGCCCGCCAGATCGAGCACGTTTAGCATATTGGTATAGCAAAGCTCATTGGTAAGACTGAAACCGATAACATCGAAATCACTGACGGCTGCTTTCGATTCGAGCGTGAACAAGGGCACGTTGTTATCCCGCAGTACCTTTTCGGCATCGGACCATGGTGCAAAGACCCGCTCGGCGGCGGCGTATTCGAGAGAATTGATCACATGATAGATTATCGCCATGCCGGTATGACTCATGCCGATCTCGTATGTATCGGGAAAACACAGGGCGCAGGTGACATCGCAGGCCTGCAAATCTTTTTTGACCTGGTTTATCTCGCCGCCGATATAGCGGCTTGGCCTGCGGACATAGGGCAGAAAGTCCCCCTCCACCTCAGTTTCTAATATATGTATTTTTTTGTCGTTCATACCAGCCATTATAGCGTTATTTGAAGAATAGTTGAACATAATAAGCAGATAAGTTAAAATACCTCTTTTGCAATTGAAAGGGAACTCTTGAAAAAATCTATCAGGGCTATCATTGTTATTGGTATTGTCGTGGCGATTGCGCTTACCATACGCAAATTAAACGAACCAAAGCTTTTCTCTGTTGACGGCGGATACCGCACCGTTATGGGAACATTTGCCAATATTGCGGCGGTTTCCGAGGATCACAGCATCGCCGCCAGATCTGTCGAAGCCGCTTTCGATGCCCTCGTCGCCGTAGACGATATGATGAGTGATTACAAACCGGATTCGGAACTGTCCCGGCTTAACCGCAATGGTTTTCCCGGACCGGTAGAGGTTTCGCCAGGACTTTTCGATGTTCTTCTGGCTTCGGCGGAATATAGCCGAATGAGTGAGGGCGCTTTCGATATTACCATCGGGCCGGTGGTCGAACTCTGGAAGCAAGCCAAAGAGATGGGACAGAAACCAACGCAACAAGGAATCGCAGCGGCGAGATCGAAAGTCGGCTATGAAAAACTCATACTCAAGCTCGACGGTCAAACCCGAACGGTTCGGTTTGCTGTTGACGGAATGCGTCTGGACCTGGGTGCTATCGCGAAAGGTTACGCAATAGACCGCGCCATAAGAGCTGCTCAAAGAGCCGGGGCGTCTGGCGCTATCGTTGATATCGGGGGCGATGTCAGTTGTTTCGGGGTCACGCCGAGATCGGAAAAATACTGGAGGATAGGACTTCAGGATCCTGCCGATGAAAGCAATTTCGTTCTTGTCCTCAAATTGGCGGATGCTGCGGTCGCTACAAGCGGAGACTACCAGCGCTTTGTCGAGATCAATGGCCAAAGATACAGCCATATCATCGACCCCGCAACCAGTTCGTCGGCCAGAGAGTTTACCAGTGTGACCATAATAGCGCCGACCGCGATCGAAGCCGATGCCCTTGCGACCTGCGTAAGCGTTATGGGCCTTGACGCCGGGATGAGGCTTGTCGAATCACTCGACAATGTCGAGGCACTTATTATCGGCACCGATCACAGTCAGGATTACATCTACACAGAGGGCATAAAGAAATATGTAGATACTTCGCGGACATACGCGAAAGATTCGGCGGCTTCGAGAATGATCACACCTGTCGAGCCGGCGAAACAATAGTTTATGCGCTTGCGGCTTTTTGTCCGGCTTGGCGCGGTTCGGGAGCATTTTGGCCCCGATAGACTATTACTCCGGTCGGGCACTTTGTCATGGCGGTTTCGGTGTCTTCGGAAGAAGCGTATTTTTCGTAATCCATTCGGGCGTTATTATTGTCGATGGTAAACAGTTCGCTATTCTTTGTGCACATCTTGCACGCGATACAGCCGACCTTACACATTGCCCTTGTTGACTTGCCGTTTTCATTGCTGCTGCATGCAACCGTCATCATGTTTTCCTGAGAGAAGGGAACCATCTCGATAAGGTCACGCGGGCAGGCTTTGGAACATGCTGTGCATCCGGTACACTTTTCGTAATCCACAGTTGCCAATCCATCGATGATGTGCAGTGCGTCGAACTTGCATGCGCTTACGCAATCTCCTGAACCAAGACAGCCGAACTTGCATGCCTGAACATTTGGAGCGGCGTTAGCGGCGGTGCAGGTTGGGATGCCGGTATATTTTGCGTAGTAGATTCTGTCTTCGGTGTGTGCCCCGCAAAGGCCCATCGTTCATTGCAGGGCACACACCGAAGACAGAATCTACTACGCAAAATATACCGGCATCCCAACC
>DRGS01000096.1 GCA_011053245.1 Phycisphaerales bacterium | reverse complement strand
TGGTCCTGGATTCGAGCGATGAGACCTACAAACTGCTTACCGAAGATAGGCGGATAATAAACCCCCTCGGTATTTTTATCGATGCAGAGGGAAATAAGTATGTCGCCGACCCCAAAGCCAAGGCGGTCTTTGTTTTTAACCGAGAAGATACCATGACCGCTATTATGCTGCGTGATCTTGGGATATACCCAATGGATGTTGTTGTACGCGGCGACAAGATGTACGTCGTTGACATGAACAAAATGCAGATTGTGGTCGTTAACAAAAGTGACGGTTCTGAGATACTGCGGTTTGGTAAGAAGGGTAGCGAACCGGGCCAATTCAAATATATCGGTGGAATGGCGGTTGATGAAGATGAGAATATTTACATTACCGACAAGATCACCGCTTCGATAACCATATTTGACAAAGACGGCATCTTTGTGTCTAAATTCGGTAAGCCGACTACGGGCGTACATGACTTTGTTCGTCCCAAAGGAATCGATGTCGACAGAGAGGGCAGGATGTGGATCGTCGATGCCGCGACAGGGGTTGCCAAGATATATGATCAAGAGCAAAGGCTACTATTGTATTTCGGTTTGCCAGATGATGGTGCTGCCGGTGCGTTGTATTTCCCTATAGGGATAAGAATCGATTATGATAACATTGAGCACTTTAGAAGTTACGCCGTTGACGGAGCCGAGATCGAGGCCATTATTTTAATAGCTAACCAGTTTGGAAAAAACAAAATATCCGTATATGCTCTGGGTACCTTCCCGCAGTAGGCTTTGCCTGTAGGCTAAACGCTTTGGATCGATCCCGCATTGAATCAACAGGTAATGGGATTCATAGCGGATAGTTTGAAAGGTTTATGTGTGTTTTTTAACGAGCGAACTATTTTATGGGTTGCGGGCATCTCTTGTCTGCTCTTTTTCATGTCCGGCTGCGACGAGGTCGAGCATTATGAGATGTTAGCGTATTTTTTTGACGGGGTTCCGGTGCCCGGACAAGAAGGTGAGTTGGCATCAACTCAGCGGTTTGCAACGGACCCCAATGCAGTTAACGACGCATCACAAAAAAAGCAGCAGCAAAGGACGAAGTGGTACACCCATGTACCGTATGAAACCTGCGATATATCCTGCCATGGCGAGCGTAAACAAGGTTACTCAGGCTCGGTTTCAATGCCTGTCGAACCTCCTCAGTTGTGCTTTCAATGCCATGAGGATAAGGATTACTCCTCGATATCCATACCTGTTCACGGTCCTGTCGCGGTAGGCGAGTGCCTTTACTGTCATGACCCGCACAAGAGTACGAACGAACATATATTGAGGATGCCGGCTCCGGAACTTTGTTTTCAGTGTCACAACCCGTTACAGATTAAGTTAATAGAGGGCCATCAGGAGTTTACCAACTGCTTTACATGTCATTATGGTCATACAAGTACGGACAAGCACCTGTTAAGACAAGGCAGGAGCCGGGAAAGCAATTGAAGGCAGAGATAACAAAGAGACTCTTGGGCTGCAAACGCAGGGTTTACCATCTGCTTTCTTACGGGCGTGTCGAGCGGATCGTTTGCTGTTTCGCATTTGTCATTATGCTTTTCACTGTTACCGGCTGTAGCGTAAATATTGGCGGCAGGGAAAGACCGCTGCTGCGTCATGGCCGTATAGAAGGTGATGTTGAGCTAATAGGTGAGTTTGACAGAAATGCGAGCAGAAGCGGAGTCGAAACTAAAAGCGAAACGCTGGTTTTTGAAGAGAGATTAAATCTCTGGACAAGCGGAGACCTTTACCACCCCAACCTTATGCTCTACAGTGCCGCACTCGGTCTTGGCCTGAATCAGCAACAGGTGGACTCAGACGATAGAGGAGGCGGTACAGGCGATCTTTCGGAAAAGACAAACGGTTTTATAGATGAATACAGTTTGTCCGGAACCATTTTGCAAAAGAAAGATTATCCGTTCTCTTACTCTTTCAATAAGACCGAGAACCTGATCTCAAGGCACTTCTACGGCCCGCTGAGAGCTACGGACGAGTCCGAATATTATAACCTTATCATCAGAAACGAGTCCTTTCCGATGACATTCAGGTACGATAAACACAGTACGGAGCAGAGCCCTGTTTCTGCTTCTTCACTATCAGGCGATACTTTTTCAAGAACTAATAAGACATTTAAGTATGGTGTCAAACATGATTTCACCAAATATTCCCGGATGAAATTTACATTTGATCGCCGTGAGAGCGAAAGTTCAACCCTGAATTCACAGAATTTCACCGCCACTGACAGTTATGATCTAAGTCATAGCTGGCAATTAGGCGAAAGACAAGAGGGGTCGCTTAATTCATCGATCAGTTTTCGCGACCAGACCATACCGGTGCTGAACAAAAATCTGCGGTGGAACGAAGATCTGACCATCCAGCACAGCAAAGCATTAAGAACTTATTATTCCTTTCTGTCCACGAAGAAAACACGCGAAGGTCTTGAGGACAATGAGACCCGTTACCGGGCAGGTCTTACTCATAAGTTGTACCAAAGCCTTGTGACCAATGTCAATATTTACGGTGCCAATTTGGACTTTCAGGGCAAGAACCAGCAGGAACAAAGAGGCGGCGATCTGTCGTTTAACTATAATAAAAAGAACAGATGGGGCAGTATTTTTGCTAACTACAGTGTAAGCTTAAATTCTCTTGAACAATCAGGCAGCGGCACTTCCGGTATAGTCGACGACGAACTGCATACTATCCCGATCGGCTTTACTTTTTTTGAAGTCGAACTCCGCCAGATAAATATTGACGAGACCAGCATCTTCGTTACCGATATCGCAGATAATCTTTTAACATCACCAGACGACTATACGATCATCCCGAGTGCTGGTGGAATAACAAAGCTTCGGCTTTCAACACTGGGGATAAACGGTAATAATATTGCTGCCGGTGACACCGTCAAGGTTGACTATACATTTTTTGTCGAATCAAAGCGAAGCGAGGATACCGTTAATCAGCAGTTTCTTTTGGGCCATCAATTTAATAACGGCCTTTCAATATACGCAAAACACAGGC
Organism: Phycisphaerales bacterium; assembly: GCA_011053245.1. The sequence continues at coordinate 14,345 of DRGS01000096.1, read as the reverse complement.
GGCAGAATGAAGATGTAACCTCGTCAGATCCGGATGTCGTAGCTGACAATACCCGGACCAATACATTGACCGCGGATTATATAAAGGGCGGTTTTGCCCTGGCTGCAGAGTACACAGAGACTGAGTCGACGATAGAGAACTCTGAAAGCACGAATATTCGGGCACAATATCACTGGGATATCGATGATACAAAGACGGTAAGCGTATGGGGGTCAAAGAGCGTTCTGACTACGGGCGGATCCCAGGATCGTGAGACCGAGATGATCGATTTTGGCAGTGAGTTCTACTGGCGGCTGTCTGACAAGTACCATCTGACGGCTGATATAGACTATGTTAACGAAACGGATACCTTGTTTGGCGATACAGAGGGGATTGAGTTTAATTCGGAATTAGGGTATAATTACAGGCAGTTCTCATTCCTGACAGGTCTTGAGTACAGTCTTCTGACGCGAAGCAACAGTGAAACTGAAACGCTGTTTTTGTATATGAGGATCAGGCGGACCTTTTAAATATCGTAGGAGTTACAATGTCAAAAACTGAAGATCATAAATCGCATTTTTTATATATGTCATTGTGTCTCTGCGCGGTTGGTATGTCGGCTTTGCTTGGTGGGTGTACGAGTGAAAGAGGTGAGTTGTTTGAACCGCTGGCTGAGCCCATCGTCTGGCCGGGTGAACCGGAAGAACCAAGGATAAAGTTTATAGGTGTTATTTCGACTGAGGAAGACCTGAAAAAGGAAGTGCCCTGGGCGGAAGGGTTTCTAAGGTTTTTCTTTGGCAGGGAGGACACGGGCGTATTGTTAGGGCCGTATGATGTCTGTGTCGATGATCGCCAGAGGATGTTTGTCGCGGATATGGCTGGGTCGAATATTCATGTGTTCGACCTCGCAAATCGGGAGTACCGCCAGTTTTCTGGAATATCGAATGACGACAGGCTGATAAGCCCGGTGTCGCTGGAACTGGTCGATGGAAAAGTCTATGTCGTTGACAGTATACTTCACAAGGTGTGCGTTTTCGATACTGAGGGCGAGTTCCTCTTTTGTTTTGGCGCCGATGCCCTTCAACGGCCAACATCTATAGCATATATGGCGGAGACGGAAAGATTTTATGTGACCGATACGCCTGCGCATACTATAAAGATATTTACAAAGGACGGCAAGCAGATCGATACGATAGGGTCAAGGGGCGTCGAAAACGCTCAGTTTAATTACCCGACGCATATATCGATTGACACCTCTGGCAATATATATGTGAGTGATACTCTGAATTATCGTGTGCAGATTTTCACGAAACATGGGGCTTTTCTGAGGAGTTTCGGCGATCAGGGCGACCGGCCCGGGAATTTCGCTCATCCGAGTGGCATTTCAACCGATAATTATGGTAACATATACGTTGTCGATCGGCAGTTTGAAAATATTCAGATTTTCGACTCTAATGGCCAGATTCTTATGGCTATCGGCGGCGAAGGTGGCGGGTTTGGCGAATTCTGGCTGCCCGGCGGTATATTTATCGATGATGCGAACAGGATGTATGTCGCCGATTCGTTTAACAAGAGAATACAGATATTTGAATTGATTGATGGAGGTACGCCATGATTTGTCGTTTTAAGATCCTGGCTTTTGTACTCATTTTGATGGTTTTGCCTGTGGTTGTCTATGCCGCTGGTATTAAGGGTACTCCGCATGATCTTCGCGCCAAAGGAGCCAAGAGTACATGTAGTTTCTGTCACACTCCGCATGGTGCATTACGGAACACGCCCGTCTGGAACCACAAACTTTCGACCGCGGTCTATAAAATATATAGCAGTTCTTCGCTTGATGCCAAAGTCGGTCAGCCGACCGGTTCGAGCAAGCTGTGTCTTAGTTGTCATGATGGAACCGTTGCACTTGGCCAGGTCAGAAGAGGTAAGCCCTCGTCGGCAGGTACGCGGATACGGCCCGGTGCTGCCAATCTTGGTACGGATCTTTCGGACGACCACCCCATAAGTTTTATTTACTCGCCTGGTCTTTCCGGTAAGGATCCGCAAATACGCGCGGTCTCTGCTTTGCCCTCGCACTTTAAACTTGACAACTCTGGCGAACTTCAATGTACGACGTGCCATGACTCGCATGATAATACTAATGGCAACTTTCTGGTTATGTCAAATGAGCGTTCGGCGATGTGCATAACCTGCCATGACCTTGAGGGGTGGTCCGGGTCAAGCCATGAAAGTTCAAACGTTGCTGTTTCAAACACAACGGATACATATCTTAAGCAAACTCAATACCATACCGTAGCTGAGAACGGCTGCCTTTCATGCCACCGTCCCCATTCTGCGGGAGGCCCCGAGCGGCTGCTTCATTTTAAGAACTCCGAAGACAATTGCCTTAACTGCCACGACGGTACAGTAGCGAAAACAAACCTGTTGACTGATCTTGCAAAACCGTATAAACACGATGTCGTGCGTTACAAGGGTGTCCATGACTTAAAAGAGTTGCCAATTGAAGCCGAGAAGCATGTCGAATGCGTCGACTGTCATAATCCGCATGCCGCCACAAAAACCTTTGCGGAGGTTCCAGCAGCATCAGGGGTCATGGAAAAGGTCTCCGGCATAACCGAATCAGGTTCGATAACAAGAGATGTAAAATATCAATATGAAGTATGCTTTAAGTGTCACGGCAGTAATGTTGACAGGGTGCAGCCGACTATATCCAGACAGATCACACAAAGTGATACAAGGCTTGAATTCGACCCGTCGGCTCCGTCGTTTCATCCGGTAGTTACCAGCGGCAAAAATCAGAATGTACCAAGTTTGAACGCTCAACTTACGACTGCCACTATGATATATTGTACCGACTGCCATGGTTCCGACGGTTCAGGAACAAAAGGACCGCACGGCTCTAACTATCCTTATCTGCTTGCCTATCGATATGAGACCCGCGATTTCACACAAGAAAGCGAATCAAGTTATCAACTGTGCTATCAATGCCATAGCCGAAACAGCATTCTAAATAACGAAAGTTTCCCACAGCATAGTAAACATATCGAAGAAGAAACACCATGTTCAGCCTGCCATGATCCGCATGGTATATCAAATGCCCAGGGCAATGAACAAAATAACAGTCATCTTATAAACTTCGACACAAGCATTGTTCTGCCCTCTACAACAAACAGCCGTCTTGAATTTGTCGATCAGGGTGTATTTCGCGGTGAGTGCTCGCTGTTTTGCCATGAACGTGAACATAACACGGAAAGTTACTGATGACCGGATAGCAAATTGTGTTTTTTTACTACGGTACTTCCGGTCTCAATATTCAGCATACCCGTCTTTTTCGGACGTTAGCACATATCTTCTGCTACCTCATTTTGCAAGTTGGATGTCCCCGAATTATTTCTTATGTTTTAAGTGTTGATAGATTGAACTGCATCTGTCAGCCAGCGTAAAAAGCAGTAGACATAATAGATGCATATATGCCTATGGGGGTAGTCGTTATGGCTGAGGGGCCGAGAAAACTGGTTTTGGTACCGAGTTGCTTTGATCTATGCAGGAGGACTATTTTAAATGCATTCAAAGCAATTTTGCTGTCGCGTAAGACCAACAAAATGCTTCTCGCAATATTTGCCATTCTTATTTTTATGACAACCCCCGCAAGCAACGCTTTCGGATCAAACAAAACCATTCCACTTCATCATTTTAATTTGTCATGTGAAAGCTGCCATCAGACGGGATCGGGTGCGGGCAACCTGAAGTCGGATATAAGCGGTCTCTGTGCTACCGCGGGTTGTCACGATTACGACCCTATCTTAAATCACGCTGTTGACATAAGCGGCCAGGGTAATGTTCCCGAAAACATGCCTCTTGACGATGATCAGCGGATCACCTGCCTGACATGCCATGAATCAACGACATCAAGCGGTGGTACAAATGAAAGGCTGCTGCAAACTCTTCAGGACAGCGACAACAATTTTTGCGGGCAATGCCATACGTCAATGTCAGGGTCTACTATGGAGATGTCACACTGGCAATTTTCAAATCGTGCTCATCTGGAAACGATCAATCCAAACTCCAATACTTCTGAAAAGCCGGTTCAGTTTCTTGGTCCATTGGACAAGGAAACCCATACCTGCCTTAGCTGTCACACAGATGTAAAGGTGACTATCCCTGCGCTGCACGAATCAGAATCTCGAAAGAGGGCCCGCTGGGCGACAATGACCGACCATCCTGTCGGAGTGGACTATCGCAGTTTCGCCTTGCAGAAAGCACCGGGTACTTTTTTCTATCCAAGGGCCAATCCTGGTCGGGTACGGCTCTTCAAAGGGAAAGTCGGCTGCGGTAGCTGCCACACCCTTTATGCTCAAAACAAGTCCCGCACAAATGAAACTCTCGATCGCGGCCGCATCTGTCTTCAGTGTCATGACAGGTAAAGTCGTCACCCATTATACCCATTTAACCTATAAATCGCTCTATATAGTCCTTAAATGGGTTCCCGTCTTTGAGAACGTAATGCTTACATGCTCCCACAAATGAGAAGTCTTCAAAGGATCATTATATTTTCTTTTGATATTTTTCGACTGTCACTGCAAGGTATCTCCCTGTCAGAAAAGAAGTTACAGGCAGTTCTGCTTTTTGTTCCGACAAATACCTTCTATTGGTACGCAAGTTGCGATGTTAGTATTGCTGAGAAAATATCGCCAAAAGTCTGCGTATAAACAGACGAGCCCGATAATAACGCACCTGGTTGAGATAATTGGCAATAATTCTAACTAAGTACTGTAGTTGCCCCCGTGAAATTACGAAATAAGGGGACGAGGCTTATTATTCCATCAGACCTTGTACTTAAAGGGAAGCTTAGATGAGTTCAAAGAACTCAAATATGTTGAAAAAAAGGGCCATGCTAAGTACGGCCCTGACAATAGCCTGCGCTGCGGTGTTGCTTCGCATGCTTCCCTTGGGCGATAAGGTTCCCTTACCGATGCAGCCAACCACTGTTTATGCCGCTTCCGATGGGGACCTCAACCGTGACGGCAAAATAGATGTCGAGGACCTGCAGCTTTTCAGCATTAAACGTTTCGGCGTTGGCTGGCATGTGATCGACTGGTGCCTTTGGGTCGAGGATCAAGATGACAAATCCAAAGCATCAGACGAACTAATTGATTTTATAATAGACTATCTCGAATGTTATGCTCCACCACCACCGCCACCGCCAGAACCAAACGAACCTCCTGTCTTGCCCGAGGATCCGTTGGCGGTAAAGCATCAAAACGAATACCCCTCACGTCTTACATGGGGGCCGGATGGCAGGCTCTATGTATGCGACCACAAGGTAGGTTCGATCTTTATCTATGAAGCTGCCGATACCGTTGATCCCAACGAACCGGCCATCATAACCGCCGTAGCTGAGATCAAGGATATCAACAAACCGCTGGGGATCGCAATTGGTCCTGACGGTAATATTTACGTCGGCAGTGATGGTAATGATAATATCGAAGTCTATGACTCCAATGGTGAATTGCTTTATACCTTTGGTGATGACGTCATTCAGATGCCCAACTCTATCGCACTCGATGCGGCGGGCAATGTGTATGTAGTCGATAGCCTTTCCAATACGGTTATAGTCTTTGATCCGAACGGCAATCGCCTTCGTCTTATCAGCGACGGCAAGCTGCACTTTCCTACAACTATTACGATAGCGGACGTCGATGACGGTTTAGGTAATATCACCACCGAGCTTTATATCGCTGACCAGAAGAACTTCATGATAAAGGTATTTGATCTTGAGGGTAACTACTTGCGTTCGATCGGCCGTAAGCTAATTTTCGGCGGTGCCGACGGCAAATTCATCCGGCTTCAGAGTATTGCTATGGATAACCTCGGACGCCTTCATGTAGCCGATTGCTACCTGAATAACATTCAGATATTCAACCCGGTAACCAGGGCGCATATAGTTTCTTACGGTGAAGAGGGGTTCGACACGGGTCAACTCAGAGTGCCGCTGGACATAGCATTTGACAGTAACGGCCGTCTTGCCGTAGCGAATTATGGAAACAAACGAGTTGAGATCATATTGGTCCCTTGATAAAGGAAGTATATTCGATTTTATGTTAAATAGAAACAATTACATTCTTATAGCTTTGATCGTCGTCGTTTGCTTATCCGCAACTGCAATCGCCGCACCGAAACCCCCGAATATGGCCATGACAGGTAATGGTCAACCGATCAGTGACGGCGCGACATCGCCAAGTTCATCGAATCATACCGATTTCCTCGTTGTCGATATCGGAAACACATTTGACAGAACATATACGATCACAAATACCGGATCTCAATCCGGCAACCTTACTCTGTCAAATCCTGTTATCACGGGAACGCACTCTGGCGAATTTAACGTAACGGTAAATCCAATTTCGCCTGTTGGAAAGAATTTGACGACAACATTTACGATTCGATTTACGCCGGCAGGAGCAGGCATCCGCAGTGCGAGCGTAAGCATTGCCAATAACTCTGACGATACGAGAAACCCATATACCTTCAGTATTCAGGGAACGGGAAATTTAAGCGTGGCACCGCCAACAATAATCAATCTTGGAGCCAGCGGTATCGGCGGAACCAGTGCAACACTCGGAGCGGATGTCACAGGCGATGGCGGCGACCCTCCGGTTTCCGACCGCGGTACGGTCTGGAAAACATCATCGCCCGTAGCGGAAACAGATAATCCCGCCAGCCAGGGCAGCGGACTGGGCCAGTTCTTTCACTTGCGAACAGATTTGCCTCCTAAAACGATCATCTACTTTGCAGGTTACGCAACTAATTCTACGGGAACGGCCCTTTCCACGGAAGACTCGTTCCGCACCGAGCCGGACACGCAGGAACCGACCGCTTTTATAGATAACGCAGGCGCATCCGATATGCGGATAAACTGGTCGAACACCCATACCGGTGACGGTGTGATCGTGCTGATACAGGAAAACGGCGCAGTCGACGCCGATCCGATAGATGGAACGCTTTACTCAGATGACAGCATTTATCCCAATGGCGACGAGATAGGCACAGGCAACCGCGTAGTCTATATCGGTACGGCAAGCAACGTAACTGTGACGAATCTCAGCCCCGGTTCGACATACTATGTTGCGGTATATGCTTACGGCGGCTCCGGTACGGGTCAGACGGGTATCAACTATATCCAGACCAGTCCCGCTACGGCGAACCAGTTGATAATCGGCCCTCCGGCTCTTACGACTGTCAGCTCTTCCAATGTGCAGACGACGACCGCCGATCTCCAGATAACGATATTCAGCGATGGCGGCGGAACTATCTTTCAGCACGGTACGATGTGGAACACAACGGGGCCTCCTATAGATGAACATCCGACTACGCTGGGCACATACAGCGGCGCGGTACCGGGTTCATTTAACGATTCTGCCGCCGGTCTTGATCCCGGGTCGCTGATCTACTTCCGCGGTTACGGAACAAATGGCGACGGGACAGCATATTCTTCCGATGGAACTTTTTATACCGAACCGACCCAAGCTTCAACCATTACTCTTGACAACATAACAGAATCGAGCATGCGTGTTAACTGGGTCCGCGGCAATGGTGACGGTGCAATGGTAGTTATCAGGCAGGATTCCGCTGTCAGCGCTACCCCGACCGATGGTGTCGAACCTCTGGCCAATCCCAGCTACGGCGCAGGTACCGACCTTGGCAGCGGTAACTTTGTTGCCTACCGGGATACTGTGAACAATTATGTAAATATCACGGACTTGATCGCCGGCCATACATACCATGTGGCGGTTTATGAGTACAAAGGTTCCGGCGCAGGGGCCAGCGGAGTCAACTATCGCGAAGAAAGTCCACCAACCAACAGCCGGTTGATCGTCGGTTATCCGACCGTTATCTTGCCTACGTTCAGCAATGTCCTTGCAACCACCGCTACACTCGGTGCCGACGTAACCAATAACGGCGGCGATACCCTGACGGCTCGCGGTACGGTCTGGAACACGACGGGTATGCCGAACATAGTTGACGATCTGGTAAATGTACAGACCGCTTCAGGGCAGTTAGGAGATTTTACACACGGCCGAACAGGGCTTGCGTCCGGTTCACGGATATATTTCCGCGGTTATGCCACGAACTCTTTCGGAACAAGTTATTCGACGCAGGCATCATTCTATACCGAGCCGGCAACATCGCCAACCAATATCGGCACATCGAGAGTCACATTTAAGTATATATCTTTCAATTGGACCAAAGGCGAAACGCCTTACAGTATTGTATTGGCCAAAGAAGGTTCCCCTGTTGATGCCGATCCTGTTGACGGCATCGAATACAATGATTTCCCGGTATTTGGAAGCGGCGATCAGATCGGAACAGGCAATTATGTCGTTTACAAAGGTGTGGGTACTATTTTCGGCCTTTCCGGCCTGACGGACGACACCACATATCACATTGCGGTATATGCCTATAACGGTGAAGGGGCAGAGTCGCTCATAAATTACCGGCTGACAACTCCGGCTACATATTCACAGCTTACAAGTGTTCTGCCTTTTGGCCATAACGCAATGTATGGTGCCGATTGCGTGGAATGTCACAGTACTCACGGAGGAGGTGGTGGTTTTATGCCGGCAGGCGCCGCACAGGAAGCAAGATGTGTAACCTGCCATAACCCGGATGGTGATGCTTCTGCCAAATTGGATTTCGCTTTGCATGATACAAGTGGCGGTATGATGGACTGCGGCTACTGCCATGAAATGCACAACTACTATGATTTTAATACCACAGATACCCATGCCAGCGGAATAACCGCTCCGAATGTCAGTTGGATTCGATGGGATATCAATAAGCCTGATCTCTACCCCACCGCACTGGAACCGGTTCTTTATCATGGCGCACCGGAGAATCCAGATGATTTCTGGGGGTTTACCAGCACGCCCTTTAACGGTATCTGCCAGACTTGTCATACAACAACGGACCATCACACGAACACAGGTCTCGACGCCGCACATCCTGCTGAAAGAGGTGATTATGTCGGTCAACCGTGTGTTGCATGCCATCCGCACGATGGTGGTTTCGGAGCGGTTGTTGTTGGAGGCGATTGTCTCGGTTCCGGCTGTCACGACCAGGTTCAGGGCACAAGGCGTGATGTCGTCGCAGACTTTGCCATGACAAGTCATCACGTTTCAAACGGTACCCCCGTCCAAGCCGACTGTGAAGTCTGCCACATGGAAAATCCGCCCACGCTGCATTCTTCACCTAAAATGATTGACTTGCGTGACCCCGATACCGGCAATCAGATCCAATATCAAGGCTCCGATTATTCATTTAGCGTTCTTGACCGGAATACAAACTCTGATGTATTAGAAGAATGGACGACTGTTGTTCAGGACCAGTTCTGCTTTAAGTGTCATGATTCCGATGCATCCAGAGGACCGGGTTTAGGCGGAGCAGCTTATCTCGGTGCAAACGCAATGACGCCATTCTCAACAGGAGCAACCGTCCCTGAAGTATATGGCAAGTTCGATACTGCTTCCAATACCTATCATCATGCGGTCAGGGGACCTGGAAGTAACCCGTTTACTATACCCCATAGCGGATATAATACTATGATGGATCCGCCATGGAATCAGGACACTACCGGAGGTCCGAACTCAGATGGGCACGATGTAATATCATGCTTCGATTGTCATACTACAAATACACATGGCAGCAATAACCAAAGAATGCTGCGCAGTCCCATTGACTTCGATACTATGATCTCTGAAGCCGGATCAGGAAGAGGCGGTTATACCGCTGGTATCAACACACAGATAAAGGACTTCTGCGTGTTATGCCATAATACAACCGTATATGCCACCGGCTCCGCCTCGGATACAGATGGAAGCGGCTTCCAATACCACGCTCCCGCTCAGAATGGTCACTTGAATAGTAATGATATGGCTTGTTTTGGCTGTCATGCAGGTTTCATAGATGACGATAAAGATTCTGGCTTGGATAACGGCGCCGCAGCCGGTAGTATCCATGGCGGCAGCTACACCTGGCCTTCGGGTTCTAATAGTGAATTTGTGATTACCGACATCTTTGTTGTAGGCGGCTGGAATAGCGGATGGCTGCCGTCCGGTGGAAGCGTAGATTGCTGGGGCGGCAACTGCAACCATACAAATGGCTCGAAGAGCTATCCTGTACGAACGCCATAATAAGACTTTCATAAATCACACAGGCCAGTTATAATGCCATCCATAATCGTGACGCTAAAGGCAAATCTACGCCAGGGACTTTTCTTAAATGTCGCTTGTATCTAAATCATTAACGGCTTTACTAAGGGTCACCAGTTCCGGGAAACTGGCGCTGGCAATCGTTCTTGTCCTGATGATCTTTTCTTTTGCGGGCACTGTGCTCCCCCAGATTGATCGTGTCAACCCTGATGATATCCTTCTCTGGCAGCGGGATCACGCCCTCATAACACCTGTCGCAAAACAGATCGGTTTGTTCCATGTTTTTACTTCCTGGCCGTTTATGATAACTCTCATAGTGTTGGGGATAAATACCTTAACCTGCACCGCCCTGCGATTTGTAAGAGATGGCGGATTTGCCTGCCTCGCTGGCCCTAAACGAATAGAAAAGGGCGGCTTCTTTCTACTGCACATCAGTCTTGTCATGCTTATAGTCGGGGGGTTTATAACCACCGCACTGAAATTAAACGGACATATAATCCTGACCGAAGGGCAGACTTTTTCCGAAACTCATGCCGGCTATCTAAGAATAGCCGAAGGACCGCTAAGAAAGAAGTCTCATAAGAATTTCGCACTGAAGCTCAACGAAATAACGACAGAGTATCAGAAAGCCTTTTACCAGACGGATGTAACTTCAAGATTAGATGTTCTTGAGCAAGGCCAAAAAGTCAAAGAGGCAACCGTTAAAGTCAACCGCCCCTTTACATATAAGTCCTTTGCGTTTACGCATAAGGAGATAGGCTTTTCTCCCCGGATCGAAATAAGAGACAAAAATACCGGCAGGATTTTGTTTTATTCTTTCGTGATGCTCAAAACTTACGATGGTGATAATGGTAAAGAGTACAGAGATTTTCTGCCCCTTGATTTTTTGAAGAACAGAACGATCGTCACAGTATACCCGGATCATGTAATGAAAGACGGCCAAGCGGTAAAAACATCCGAAGAACCAAAGAATCCGCTTATTCGTATTGTAGTTGAAGATCAGGATGGCAAAATAGTATCGAAAGAATATTTAACTCCCGGCCAAGAGGTTCCTATTGGAGATCATGTTTTTAAGTTTGCCGATCTAAGGCGATGGGCCTCGTTTCAGGTCGTAGATGATCCGGGCTATTTGACGGTGTGCATCTCTCTCTGGCTCGGTCTCGGAGCTTTGTTGTTGCGGTATGTTCCCGACATGCGAAAATGGTCCGCTAATGCGGATAAATTTTAAGGTGATCTAAACATGGCGAAAATCGAAGAGATACTTTTCTGGCTCACGACTTTTATGTATGTATTGGCTTTTTCCCGGCATCTTTTTTCTTTGGTGAGGGGAAAGGATGAGAAGATCGATCTGGCTTTTAAGATTCTCTGGCTTGCGTTTTTCCTGCATACCGCTACGGGTATAGCAAGATGGATAGACGCCGCTCATCCACCGGTAACAGATGCTTATGAGTTTAACCTTACCGGGATGTGGTTTACTATGCTCGTGTTCCTGATATTTGAGAGATTGAAAAAAATCGATCGGGTAATAGCCCTCATCGTTACGCCGATAGTCTTTCTGGGTCTCGGCCACGGTATGATGTCACGAATTGAAGTAGTTCCGATGGGGCCTGCTTTTCAAAGCCCGTGGCTTATCGTCCATGTCATTTTCGCATGGTTCGCTTTCGGCTGCTATGCGATATCGACAGGTGCGGCAATGATGTTCTTGTTACGAGATAAGCTGCTCATTAAAAGGCCGCAACTGAATATACCGCCTTGCGAAGCGTTGGATGTTTCGAACTATCGTTTCATCGTCCTTGGTTTTATTAACCACGCCGTCATGCTCATATCCGGTGCCATCTGGGGCAAAAAGCTCTGGGGACATTATTGGAGCTGGGATCCGCTGGAAACATGGTCACTGATCGCATTTCTCTTTTACGCGTTCTATCTCCATGCCCGCTCTTTCCTCGGCTGGAAAATGAAACGGGCGGCATGGCTGGCGGTTCTGGGAATCGTGATCCTGACAATATCTTTTTGGGGTATAGAATGGTTCTCTCCATCTGTTCACCCCGGGCCATGGACGCAATGATATTATTTGATAGTTGTTCTGGAGAAAGCTCACCGTATCGGTTACAATATTTTCAAATATATTAATAACGTAGGAAGTGTTAATGGATATAAAGAAAAAAGTATTGCTGATAACTCCGCCGTATCATGCTGGCGTCGTCGAGTCCGCCGGCAGATGGCCCAACCTTGGCTTCGTCTATATTGCCGGTCATCTCGAAAAAGCAGGCTTTGAAGTCGAAATTTATGATGCCATGTCTAAGTTCGACGATTACGACACGATTACCGAACGCATCCGTACCTCCAACGCCGACTTCGTAGGTGGTACCGCAATAACGGCGACCATTAACGATGCGATAAAAGTCTTGCAGATCGCAAAGCAAGAACTGCCCGAAGTAACGACCTTTTTAGGCGGCGTCCATACGACCTTTTGCTACGAAGAGATATTTGCAAAAGACAGCCAGTGGGTTGACTACTGCATCCTCGGTGAGGGCGAACTGACCGCACCGGAGCTTCTTCTGGCCCACACAAATGGTCAGGACATGTCAAAAGTAGCTGGTATCGCTTATTATCTTCAGGATGGCAAGGTTATTCGCACAGAGATCAGAGAGTTCGTCGAGGACCTCGACACGCTCATTCCCGCATGGCACCTTGTCGATTGGTCCGACTATCCGCTCTACTTTATTGACGACTCTACCGTAGCGATAGTAAGCTCTTCGCGCGGCTGTATACACACATGCATCTTCTGTTCACAGCACAAATTCTGGAAGGGAACATACCGCCAGCGAGACCCACATAAATTCGTCGACGAGATCGAATACCTCGCCAAAACTTATGGCATCAATGTATTCTTCATAGCCGACGAATACCCGACATACTCCAGAGAGCGATGGGAAACCATCCTCGACCTGCTGACCGAAAAGAACCTCGGAGTACACATCCTGATGGAAACATGCGTTCAGGACATCTTAAGGGATCGCGACATCATCGACCGCTACCGCAAAGCCGGAATACTATTCATCTACCTCGGCGTTGAAGCCACCAGCGACCAGAAACTCAAAGAATTCAAGAAGGAAACCCGCTTCGAAGATTCAAAGCTTGCTCTTAAATCCATCGTCGATGCCGGAATGATCGCCGAAAGTTCGCTCATTCTCGGAACACCCAGCGAGACACCGGAATCTATCAAAGAAACGCTCGCTCTTGCAGCCGAGTACAACGCCGACTTCATGCACTTTTTATTGCTCGCCCCCTGGCCCTATGCTGATATGTACGAGTCCTTAAAACCCTATATCGAGGTGACAGACTATTCCAAATACAATCTCGTCGAGCCGATCATAAAACCAGTGGCGATGACTCGCGATGAGTTGATGCAACAGGTGCTAAAGTGCTACAAAGAGTACTACATGAAGAAGGTCCCACAGTGGGCCGCCATGAAAGGCAATGACCTCAAACGATCATGTATGATCAAGGGAATGAAAGCAATCGTAGAGAATTCTTTCCTCAAGGACCACATGAAGGGCCTCGGCGGCATGCCCGACAGCGTCCATAAGCTGATCAATCTGCTCGACTAATAGAAGGTCAATATTATTGGGCGTGTTCATTCTTATGAACTTTCTGTAGTTGTCAAGCGTTCGTAGGAATGCTGTGAAAAAGCTGATTAGGGCAGTAAAATACCTGTTTTATTGACTCAAATTTACGTTTGCCTGAGGCTTGCCGGGATGTCCCAATTTTTCGCATTTTGCTGTTTCAGGGAATCGCATCATCTTCATAAGCACAATGAGGTTAAGTGTTTATGTCGTTTTTTAGTCACCGTCTCATAACCCGGGGGTAGCAGGGACTCAAACCCTCACGCTTCGGGCTGGGGCTTATATGATTGGTAGACAGCTTAAAGTTACATTGGCTTAAATATGGACAATAATGCCGAAATTGTAAATGCCGCAGTCACACTAATAATCAAGGTAGTGCTTTGTCATTGGCCGATGCCCGTGATAAGATAGAGCAGTGGCGTGACGATTATAACTGCCATCGTCCACATAGTTCGCTGGGCAATTTGACCCCAGCTAAATTTGCCGAAAGCGGTATTGCTTCCGGCCAGCCTACGGCTGACCTCCAGCAATA
>DRGS01000095.1 GCA_011053245.1 Phycisphaerales bacterium | reverse complement strand
TTCCAATAGTGGGATAATGGGCCTTGCGATGAAATTCCAATCGTCATTTAGTTCTATCGGTATAACCGGTTGAATGAGCAGAAGATTTTGTGTTTTCCCCTTCGGACCTGTTTCAAAGAACGTATTAAACTGGAACGGCAAACTAATCAAATCCGCTACCGGGTTTTGTGTTTTTTTAGCCAGATCAGTTGCACTTTGCTCGGTTTTTTCTTGAGCGATCACTTGCTGAACTAAAAGCGAGAGAAGCGTAATTACTAACAACTTTTTCATTTCAGTTTCTCCTTTAATGTCTATTACTATTTAATTTTCTCAATATCGTTCGGTTTCCATATGCCCTCAAAATATGGTTCTTAAGGCCCATACCAAATAGGTGACGTATAGGCACGTTCCTGCTGGCTCGCGGGAGCGCCCTTGGGAATCTCGGTACCGAATCTGAACGCGTCATATGCATACCAGGGCGGAGTGGGAATTTCCAAGACGCGCGCGTAGTAGAAAGCACTTTCCGCCGGATCGAAATCCGGATCGGTCCAGACTGTGGCAAGCTCTGATGCACCGATGGTGTTTGTCCAGGTTGCTGTCGCTATGTCAACGGTATTGCCAACCGCCGGCAATTTCCCGTCAGCGCCAAGCCTGCGGCCATCCGACCAGGCAACGTCATAGACCTTCTCATGCGTCTTGCCATCGCTATCGAGCCAGCCCTTAATAATCTGGATTCGATCAAGATTGGCACCGATCACATCTCGAAGCGCATACACCATGAAGCTTGGAGATTCTGCACCTTTAGGGGGTACTGGTAAGTCTCCACCCATCGGCACGCCTTTTTCATACCCGCGAAAAGCCGGCTCCCGGCTCTTAATGTCGGCGTCGGTGTAATTCCAGCCACCGAAGAAACGCACCATCATGCGGGGGCCGGTTGTCGCATATATCTCCTTGCGATCCATCGCATCGAAGATCGATGCGCGGGTGTTTTCGTATGCCCAGACCGCCGTAATGCCCGAAGCGACCATTTGCCAGGCGAATATCTCGCCGTGCTCGGTTTTAACGAACGGGTGGGTCAATCGTTCCGGCGACGGCTCGTAACCGGTATGCTTACCGAAGAAGTTGTTTTCCTCTGCCGTAGCCAGAGAGGTATGGCTGTCGGTGGCACCGGTGAAACCGAACTTATACGGGTTGGTTCCCAGTTTCTTTTCCAAAACTAAGCCGTTCTTTAGCGCTTCGCGGACATACTCGCCGGCAAGCATGTCATCCGTCTTGGCTTCGGACAGGTCAAGGTTGCCAACGTCCCAGGTCCCGTAGTCGGCGAACTCGTCGTCCGGTGACAAAAAGTGATGCGCCTCGCCATCCCCTTTGATCTGGGTGATTTCATAGATGCGCTCCCACTTGGCACGCTGCTCGACATAGAACTTATCGATTTTCTTGCCTGTGTACTGAGCATCGACTGGGAACATTAGACCGTTCGACAGATTGCCGTTGTGCGCCAGTGCCATGACCACGCCCTTGGTTCTGGCCTCATAGTCCTCTAAATACTTGAAGAGATCAAGAGGATCCGGACTGCCCATCGGAGGGAACGTCGTGTAAGGCATTACCAGTCGCGCCCGGTCTCCATTGTCACGAAAAATGACGTTCCGGTGCATGTTTGCGCCTTTGACGAGCGAGGTCCATTCAAATCCAATGAACGCCGTGAATTCACCAGGATCGTTGTACTTCTCCGCGTTATCGATCACTTGATCCCAGATAGTGGCGTAGCGCCTGGAACCTGGGGAATAGTTGGCAAACATCTCAGGGTCCATCTTGGCTTGTGAGAATGTCTTGATCATGTCCATGGTGGCTTCCACCGCTTCCTGACCGCCGGCTCGAAAACCCTTGGACCAGCGAGCGCCTTGCTCATAGTTTGTTACAAACGGCGACCCGGCGAGAGCGTCATCGGTAAATCCCATGCCGTCTGAATGATCCGTGATTGCGATCCAGTCGAGTGGACGCCCAAGCCGCACCGACTGGCCCGAGGAGGCGATTACTTCCTCACCGCGGGCAAAGCGGTATGCGGCGTCAGGACCGAGACGATTGCCGAAAGCACCAGCATCAAATGACAGAGATGTGTGCAGATGTGTATCGCCCCATAGTGGCCTCTCCGGGAAAGTGCGTCCTGCATATGGTGAATAGACCTTACCGGAGTAGATATCTGAAAGCTGTTCCCTGTTAGGATTGCTTAGCTGCGCCGAAACCAGAGATATCCCCAGCAGCAGCATTGCGAAAACATATGCAATTAACTTTTTTATTTTTCTCGTTTCCATTTTTCTTTCCTTTCAATTTGTGATTTCGCGTGCCTTTTATGGTCAATCAATCGTTCCTGCCAGCATTGCCCACAGAGAGGGTTCCCCCTTCTTGTTTCCCCGCCGATCAGAGTGTATATGGAGAAGTTAAGGCCTACGCTCCATTTTCTCTATAAGGATTTTTCCCATTTTCGCATCAGGAAATAACCTTGTCCGGATTTATTGGTTTCCGCCCAACATTTGCAGATTTTTTTTAACAAACACCCTCCCTGTCTGTATCGTATAAATTAAAAATAAAACGAAAGGGACGGCGATGTTGCACTTAATCTTTCGCGGACGGCAAAAAAGGGGTGTTGCTTTCAATATAGCCTTTTTGGTTCTCCATAATTGCCTGCCACATCACTCCACTGTTGCCTCTCAAAGACCCCATTCGCCGCCATCCGTATCAAGATCGGTTTATGGCCTGGGGTTGATCTCCGAAAGCGAATTCATCGCTTATGCCGAAACCGACCACGTCCGGTTCGTCGACGCCATGATATCTAATTACGACAGCCACATCACCGATTACACCGGCACATTTTACAGACAGGAGCGGTCCAAAGAAAAAATGGACAAACCCCAGGCTTTCGAGTTCAAGTTCAGGGAGCAGCCATTCTCGATCTTCATGCAATGCGTCCGGAACCCCGTCAAGGTCGACCGCCTCCTCCATGTAAGGGGCCAGAACAACGGTAAAATGATCGTCCACCCGATCGGACTGCTTTCATGGATCAGATCCGTAGAGGTCGATATCAACGACGACAAAACCGTGGATACGGATCTTCGTCAGTGCAGCCAGTTCGGCATAAGAAACCTGCTAACTCTCATCAAAGCCTGTTATGTGAGCAACGCCAGTTCCAACATGCCCGCTTCAAGATACCTCGGCCGCGACCGCGTAGACGGCAGGGAATGTGTTGTCATAGAGGCATCGTTTGGTGACAGCACAATGCCCCAAGCTAAAAAAGCTATACTAAAAGTCGATCTCGGATACCGCCTGCCGGTATCGGTCACCACTCTGGATAGCAACGACAAGATACTGAGCGTCTACGAGTACAAAAATCTCAGATTCAATATGTCCCTTCAGGATCGCCACTTCACAAAGGAAGCGAACCATCTGTAAAGCGATCATTAAATTACTTTAGAACTGCCTCTATCGCTGCCAACTCGTCGGCGGGGGAAATATACCCGGTACATTAAGTTCCCTTCTACTGGGTAATAAATAACAATTTGGTAGCTTCGTTTGCTGCTATATCAGCGCTGGATTTCAGCCCGGGTATAATGTGTATCATGGTGTTTACCTTTTTGGCTTTGGCTCTCATGCCTGCATCTTTCAAAAATCTGTCCTTTTTCTGAAGTTCTTTGTAAAAGTTGTTGGCCTTTTCTTCATATGATTTACCTTGCCGTTGCGTTTTTTTGTATTTATCTATCCATCTATCGTTTTCGACGGCAATAATATGAAAGTCTATATCAAGCAGTATGTCCAGCTTTTTATAAATTTCCATTTTTTGAAGCATGAGGCCATTGGTGTCGATCTCCCTATGAAATGTCTTTACAAGATCGTCCATTTTCAATCCGTATGGGTAATCAATATTATCAAGCGGGAATGCGTAACTGCCGATGAATGCCCCAACAGCCGTATCGATCAGTTCCGGGTGGAACAAAACAAAACGCTGTAGGAATTCGCCGCCTGAAAAGTGACCGTATATGCTGAACTTTTTTCGCTCCATTAGGTTTTTATTGAAAAGCTCGAACGTTTCGATAAGTATTGTGTCCGACCTGTATTTGTTGAAGCGGTTTACGAGGAAAGAGTATTCCGAAAGGTAACGGTTTTTTAAAAGATCAGGTCTCTTCAAAGTTCCATTTTCTTTAAAATCCCTTTGCGATACTTTTCGTGAATATATACTGCTAAACACAGGCGCTATCAGTACGATATTTTTGGCGTTACTGAACCTTTCAAAATGAGAGATCATGTTCAATGCATTTTTTACTCCCAGATTCCGGGTTTCATGTATTAAGAAAAGATATTCCGCTGTCAGGGGGTCAAATGTTTTTGGGATGTAATAAAGCACTTCTGTTTGATCGATCATCAAACCCTTGTGTCTACCCGACTCGCTTGAGATATTAGCATCTCTGATCTTCTTGAAAATGAGGCCTGCTTTTTCATCGGCGTTTTCGCCTTTATGTTCCATCAGGTCCATGCCGACCTTCTCTATTGCCATACCTTTATTGAGGCCTTTTATACCAAGACACAAATATGACGTTCTGGCTTCCTGGTTTAGCAGCCCTGTTCCTGCCCCTATCTTGTTGAGCATTTTCTGGCCGGCCTTATCAAAATTTCTCGTACCCTCATCTTTTACGGCAACAACAACAAAACTTCCTTCAGGAAGCTTGGCGATATCTCTGGCCATTGCCATACTGGCGCCTTGGGCAAAATATGTGTTATAAAAATTCTGGAGCAATACACGGTTCTTTGAAACAGCAACTACATAGACTCCAGCATGTGGGATGCCGTGCGGTACATTTTCATAAAAGACATGGTTTCCGATCTTAATGAAAACCTTGTTTCCATTTCGAAAGCCACCGCTGACGGCATGTGTATACCTTGCGTACTCCTGAAGGTCAGCGGCATATTGCTTGGCGGCATCATTTCCTTGGCGTCTCTGACCGATGGTTATGTCAGCGGCGATTACCGGTGAACTTGTCAGAATAATTTGACAGACAAGGACATAGATAAGGGTTTTGATGTTATTCAATTTTACTCCATTTCCTGCTGAAAAAGCGGTCAACATTTATATTCTCGCGTATTATACCATTCCGCGTAAAAAAATTCGCGTTTATACGCGGAGTACTCTTTCGTTTACAATAACTTATAGTCTTTACAACGCGAAAATAAAAATACCATTGGTATTACTTCAGGGCTGCCTCTATCGCCGCCAACTCATCGGCTGTGAACTTAAGATTCTTCAGTGTCGCAACATTTTCCTCGATCTGCTCGACCTTGCTTGCCCCGATCAAAACCGATGTTACTCGCTCATCCTTGAGAACCCACGCCAGTGCCATCTGTGCCAGGCTCTGATCCCTATCGGCGGCGATCTTGTTCAGTGTCGTCACCTTAGCGACAAGCTCGGTGGTAATAGCAGTTCGTTTAAGGAACCCATGCTCGCTGGCCGCCCGGGAGTCGGCTGGGATACCATCGAGATATTTATCGGTCAACCGCCCCTGTGCAAGAGGACAAAACGCAATACAACCGACCCCCTCACTTTCCAGAACATCAAGCAAGCCGTCTTCTACCCACCGATCGAGCATCGAATATCGCGGCTGATGAATAAGACAGGGATTGTTTAATTCTTTCAGGATCGACGCGGCCCGAAGCGTCTGCTCCGCGTCATAAGAGGATATGCCAGCATAAAGGGCCTTACCCTGACGAACAGCCTGGTCCAGCGCAGCCATCGTCTCTTCCATCGGAGTATCAGGATCGGGCCGGTGCGAGTAATAAATATCAACATACTCAAGCCCCATCCGTTTGAGCGACTGATCGAGACTGGCCAACAAATATTTTCGCGAACCGCCGTCTCCATAAGGGCCCGGCCACATCGGATAACCCGCCTTAGTGGATATGATCAACTCGTCACGATGCGATGCCAGATCGGTTTTGAGTATCGACCCGAAAGTCTCTTCCGCCGAACCCGGAGGCGGCCCATAGTTATTGGCTAGATCAAAATGCGTTATGCCCAGATCGAACGCCCTCGTGATCATCTGCCGGCTCTTGGCCATATCATCTATCCCGCCGAAATTATGCCATAGGCCCAGCGATACCGCCGGCAGCAAAATTCCGCTTCTGCCGCAACGGTTATACTTCATTTGGTCGTAACGATTTTGAGTGTTTGCCGATCCCATCTCACTTCCTTAAATTATTTCATTCCCACACTCTAATCTTCACGGGACGGTTCGGTGGTTCCTTTTTCGTGTTCGGTATTAAGGGACCGCAGCAGCTTCTTTATATCAAAAGCTCCCCAGATGATCACCCATACCGACATAAGTCCAAATAGTATCATCCCGCCAATTAAAACTATTTTCCAAAGTAACATCCACGCTTGCATATATCACCTCACTTAATTTCTTTGCCGGCAAATTCTTTGACTGCATCTGCTTTGCTCTTTTTATCCGGGAACAGCAGCGAACCGACTATCATCGCCGTTGTTGTTAATGCAACACTTGTTAACGTTGCACGAGGAGCGGTTATTGTGATATTAAATGTTTCCTTGACCAGATTTTGTATCGGCCCAAGCCCCAGAATCGCTGATGAACCTGCCAGCAATGCCAAAAATGCTCCTGTCGAACTTGCCCGCTTCCAGTATAAGCCTCCGAGCAGCAGCGCAAAGGCGCCGGCAAAATATATTGCTCCGGTAACTCCCATGTAATCAAAGATGTCAAGGCTGCCCTTGTAAAGCAGACCCCAGGCAAGTACCCAAAGACCGATCACGACGATCAAAACTCTTGTGATAACGATCCGCTTTTTAGCTGTCAGTTTATCGCCCATAAGAGGCGCAATGACATCTTGAGTAAGTACACTGCTCCAGCAGAGCAGGTAGCTGTCATGCGTTGACATAAACGCCGCCAGCATTGCCGCTGTTATCAGGCCAATCACGCCGGCAGGTAAAATATGACCGAGAAACATCGGCATCGCATAGAGATTGTCGACCGCTTCGGCTCCTTCGGCTGAAGGGAAGAAGGCTTCTTTTAAAGCTCCTCCCTCGTTCATTATCCAGACGAAAGCACAAATGCCCCAGAAGTATGGAAGCAAAAATCTGATCATGTATGAAATAGACGCGAATGTAAACTGTTTTTTAACTGTCTTCGGAGATTCTGCGGAAAGAGCACGCGAAACGCTTGTCGGCCAGATAGCACAACTGACCAGACCTATAAAGGCCACGAACATAATATACTCGATCCCAAAACCGCTGCCTTCCATAATGGGATTAAAGCCTGCTTCTTTTTTTATCTCGGCGACAGTGTTGAAGATATTATCCCAGCCGAGATTTCGTATGGCAAGAAAGGTCGCAAGAAGCATTCCAAAAGAAAGAACAACAAATTGAACATAGTCTGCAATAACAACCGAAACCATACCGCCAAGGCATGTGTAGATCAATACCATGGAAATCAAAAATACCATCACTGTAGGTAACGCCCAACTGTTCTCCGATAAGCCGGTGATCCCGACAATGAACATCGAGCCGATCTTCAGGAACAGACCCATATTCAGAATACCACCGAATGCCATCATGATACCGCCCAAGATGCGCGTTTTCCGGTCAAAACGGCGTTCATAAAACTCAGGTATAGTAAGCACCTGCATTTCTCTTAGCCGATAAAGAAAGAAGCCGCTAACGCCTACAAAAAATGTGACAACACCGGCGATAAGCGCTATATGAAATGTCGCAAAGCCGCCATTGAACGCTTTTTGCGAGCTGTACATTACGGTGATAAGCCCAAGTTCGGTACCTGTAAGTGTAGCAACTCCAAGAGCCGTACCTAATCCTTTCCCGGCACAGACAAAATCATTCATGTTCTTGATGAACTTGCTGACAAAAATGCCGATCCCTAAGGAGATCATAGGATATACAATAACAATGACCCAATCGACAGCGCTAAAATTTGTCTCAGTTATTAAATTCGTTTCCATATTCTATCCGTAATTCAATATTCAATACAGTTCATGCAATGCTCTACCTATCGCTCATTTTTGCAACCAGCTCGTTCATCTCATCTTCACGTTCGAGCATCAATTCAACGAGCCTAAGTTGAGTTCGGCATCGATCCAGGTTGTGATCCGGATAGTCGATCTTATAATAGTTGTCTCCGTCAAGATAATCCGTCAGGAACCTTGTACCCATTATCAATGTTATCATTTTACCGCCCAGGACAAGATTGTCAATTTCGTGTTGATTCAGAAATTCCTTTGCGGTCGTCATGTATCCTTTGACCAACGCTTCAAAATTCGGCATTATTATTTCAATCCTGGACAGATCCTTCTCGTCTTCTCTAGCCTGGCAAACCGTGCTGCGTACCAGATCGCCGAAATCATACAGCGAAAGCCCCGGCATAACCGTATCGAGATCAAAAACACAAATTCCCTCACCCGTTTCATTGTCCAGCGTCACATTATTTATCTTAGCATCGTTATGGGTGGTACGAACCGGTATCTTACCAGCTTCCACCAGTTCCGGCAAGACATTGAATATCCCGCCATTTTCCTTAACAAAAGCAATCTCTTTCTTCGCCGTCACCGCCCGCCCGCAGCGATCCGCCTCCAAAGCCTTAATAAACGCACTGTATCGTTTCGGACCATTATGAAAATCCGGTATCGTATCATGCAAAGCCGGCTCCGGAAGATCAGCCAGAAGACTCTGAAAAAGTCCGAACGCCTTCGCCGCCTCATAAGCCTGTCCCGTGGATTCAAGAACGTCATACGTCCGCGCGCCCTCGACAAAGTTCATCGCACGCCAGAAATTACCCTCATCGTCTTTGTAATGATCCTTACCATCCTTAGCGTTAAATACTCTTAGAACTCTTCGCGATATATCTTCAACATTGCGCTGCAACAGCTTACTTCGGATATGTTCGGTAACCCGCACAATATTTTCCATAAGCCCAAGCGGATCCTTGAAGACCGCATGATTGATGCGCTGAAGAACATACCGCACATCTCTGCCGTCCTGGTTAAACGTTACTGCAAAAGTATCATTGATATGCCCCGTTCCGCAGGATTTAGCTGAAACATAATCACCGGGAACCTGAAACTGATTCGCGATTTTTTCCAGATCATAATTCATGACTGACTCCAGAGACGATCGGGATAGACGCCTTTTTCGATCAACTCGTTAATACACGCTTGCGCGATAATTTTATCTTCACGGTAAGTTACACCGAACCAGTTATCATCGGTCAACAGAACCTTAACTTTTCTTTGCCCCGATGAGATCAAATGATCGACCGCCGTCGGAATATAAAACTCGCTCTTGTACTGACCTGCATGTTCTTTAAGATAGTCGTTAAACTGCTGCTGAAGATGACCAAATATAGACGGATTAAAACCCCAGAGATTCATCGAAACGATCTCGTCGCCGCTAAGCGACTGCTCGTTACCGTTTTCATCGGTAAAAGCAGCTCCTGCACCGAGTTTTTTGATCCCGACTCTCTCCGTAACTTTCCTCAGATACATCTCCTCATCGCATTGACAAATACCCCTGGCAACCGTTCCGTATTCCGACAGCGTATTACGCAAAATAAATCCGGTCATGGCATAATCACCATTTTCCGAATCGCCCATCGCCTCCAATTGCGCTTTCATCAAGCGATAAGATTTCGGCCCGTAATAATCGTCAGCATTGATAACCGCAAACGGGTCATCAATAACATCTTTAGCAACCAGTACCGCATGTCCAGTACCCCATGGTTTTTCCCGGCCATCAGGCAAAGGAAAACCGTCCAGACAGAGATCCAGTTCCTGATAAGCATAAGCCGTTTCAACTACCCCCTCAAGTTTACTGCCGATCTGCTTGCGAAACGCATCTTCAGAACTTTCCCGGATCACGAACACTACCTTCTCGAACCCCGCTTGGGCGGCATCATACATCGAATAATCGATAATGACCTCACCGTTGGGCCCTACCGGGTCGATCTGCTTAAGTCCCCCATAGCGGCTTCCCATACCCGCAGCAATGATCAATAACGTTGGCTTCATAGTGAAAAATTCCTGACACTTAAACACCAGCGATCACCGAGAGCCTCTTCAAAACTGACACATCGACCGCCCAGGACATATTAAAGCATTTTTTCGATGAAATCAACTGCCGTTCTGACAGTCCTGACAGCCATAGCCGCCTCTTCTTCCATCATGCCCAAAACCATCTAATTCGCTGTCATATAGCTGTTACGCTTCGAAAATCGCACATCTTTAAAAAGAACGGGTATTACACCAAACTTTATGTTTGATGGATAGCAAAAACAGCAAAGTTTTTTTCATTCTTTCCGATTCTAACGCTTGACATAATGAAACCTTCGTGTATAATAGAGATATGAATCAGGGTTTATTAGAGGACGCTGCCGTGCGACTATCCGTCAGTCGAGAAGGTAAGTTAGCTGCTGATTTCCAGTTTGACGATGGCCCCGTCTATATCGGTCGACAGATGGGAAGCCAGGTCTTCCTCCCTGACCGCGCTGTATCAAGGCAGCACGCCGTAATGTACAAAAGCGAAACCAACCAGTGGGTAATCGAGGACCTGGACTCGGCAAACAAGACCATCCTGAACAAAAACGCCATTCACAAGTCAGAATTCAAAGACGGCGACACGATCGAGATTGGCATATTCACCCTCAAGGTTCATATAGAAGATCGTAAGCCGGATACCGCCGTCGGCATTGACGACAATGAAACAGAAGAAAAACCCATCCATCTCGACGACACCTTAGCTGCGGTCATGCCGGAGATTCACACCGTAGTTAGAAACCCGGATTCAAAAAGTGCCGAGATGATCAGGATACCATCCAGAAGGATAAAGGACTTTTCAAGAGCCTGCCAGACCATCTGCGCAACGGTAAACCTCAACCAACTCCACAAGCAACTTTTGCAGATATTACTCAGACAATTTGCCGCTGCCAACGTCTGGGTCGCGTTGAGAGAAGAACCGGACGAACCCATGGATTGCGAAGGCGGCAGGATGATAACCAGCGCATCAATATCGCTAAGCCAGTTAGCTGCCCAGAAAGCGCTCGCAGACGCAATGGGAAAGAGCAAATACGTACTCGTACCAAAACTGCCAAGAGAAGCTGGACAGGGCAATCTCCGCTCAGCGATCGTCGCCCCAATACTAAAAGACGGCAAATCATACGGCATACTATACGCCGAAAACTCAATACAACACGGCCACTACGGACTTACCGACCTCGATTACCTAATACTAATCACCATACAAGCAGCAGCAATGATCGAAAACTTCTAACACGGACCTCTGACCCAGCGATTTCAATGAACCTCCACTTTTCTCATCGTGTGGCACCTTCAAGCGAAGCTTGTGGGTGCTAAACCCATGAAGATTACTCTCAGCGTTCCGACGGGTGGCAGCTATCTGGCCCAGCCAGACCGATGGGGAAATACCCAAACCAAGGGATTGTCAGAACGGAAAAAAGAGGGACTGGTTACGTTCTGCCGAAGGCAGGTTGAACCTGTCCCCCTTTTTCCGTCATTCCAGCGCACACTTGTCATCCCAGCGCAGGCTGGGATCCATGCTGTTAACTAAAAACCAAAGACTAAAAACTAAAAACTATATCGCCGGGGTTGCTGTTAATTTAAAATACCCGCCGTAAACAAGTGCAACGAAGACGGGTCATACCAAAATAGTAAAAGGTTTCATCCTCATCACCTCACTCTTGAAAGTTACATTTGCTTGATTTTTATCTTACAATAGTTCATAGGATTTGTCAAAACTAGTGTGAGGGCAAAAAACCAAGAAATACAAGACTATAAACCCAGGCCAAACCGCCGTTTTTGGCCTAAAAACGGGTATATGAATATTTTTTTGAATATTTTACGGAATAATGTTGCAATTTAGTATTGCTTTGATAAACTACCAAATGACAATATAAATTAATTTTGGGAGCAAAACATGAGTACTTTATTTGACATCGGACGTGTAACGGAGCAAGGAGCTCACGAGATCCTAAAGCCCCATTATGAAAAACTATCAAAATGTTTTATCAATGCTTGGGGAGACTATATAACAATCATTGAAAAGTGTGCCTCATCGTGTGTTGGTTTTACTGCTACTACAAGAGCCAATATCGTACAAAATAGCATTATCGAAAATGCTAAGCGATTATTTTCAGATGTGGGTGGCGTGACATGCTATTATAGTAATGGTTTATTTGCTTTGGATTTCTATGGGAAAATTATTCTGAGATTCAAAAAGATAGACCGTTCACTTAGGCCGCATAACGTAAGAACCGAACAGCAAGGCCAGTGTACGATGCAAACTCTTTTTGATAATGCCACTATTGTTACAGCAGGCTATAGAGTTGATGTGACAGAGACATCGATTAAGGATATAAAGGTTGTCTGTTGGTTTAACAACTGCCTGCTCTGGCAATTACCACTTGACGCTATGTCATCACGCAATGTATGTGCACCGGAACCCAGCAAGCCTACACCAAACACGAAAATTGTTATTCCAAACACAGGACTTACAGAAAGGGCTGAGAGAGCATGAGCGAGCTATGTAATGTAAATCACGAAATGATTCAGCTTGCAAGAGAATCGCGTGGCTTAACTCAAATAGAACTGGCTGCAAGAAGTTATATATCACAAAGCCATATTTCAAAGCTAGAACGTGGCGAGTGGTCCGTTCCTTTACTAAAGTTACAACAAATTGCTGAGGTGCTAGAGTACCCAATAACTTTTTTCTTTGAGCAAGCATTTCAATACCGGTTCGATATGAATTTTATTTATCACCGGAAAAGACAGAGCGTGTCACGAACACTATTAAAAAAGTGTGAGGCCCAAGCAAATGTCAAGATAATGCAACTTGACAAATTGTTAAATTCTATTGATTTAGATTCACCGAATGATTTCATTGAATTAGATTCAGAAGGTCATGCCCCAGAAAGAGTAGCTGAGATTCTTAGGTGGAAATGGAATGTGGCCCCAGGCCCAATTGACAATATGGTTGGTGTAATTGAAAACGCGAGCGGGTTTGTATTTAAATGTGATTTTGAAACCAGAAAGTTTGATGGCATGAGTTTTTGGCCCAAAGCAATGCCACCAGTTTTTTTTATGAATAGAGATGTGCCTGCTGATCGGTTTAGATTCAGTTTGGCTCATGAGTTAGGGCACATCGTTATGCATCGCATGCCAACAGAAAATATTGAAGAGGAAGCAAACAGGTTTGCCAGCGAGTTTTTAATGCCTAGAGCTGATATATTTGCTGACCTGCGACCCTTCTCTCTTCATAAAGCGATGATTTTAAAGTCGAAATGGAAAGTCTCAATCGCATCTCTTGTTCGGAGGGCTTACGATTTAGATGTAATCACTAAGTCCAAGTACAGCAGTCTCTACAGGCAAATATGCTATAGAGGCATTAGGACTCAAGAGCCAATAGAAATACCCAACGAGACCACCAGTCTATTCAGCAATATCATCAAAACATATACCTCTCAGCTTGGATATTCTATTGAGGGGCTTTGTAAGCTGCTAGGTATTTTACCTCAACACTTTCTTAAAGAAACGGTATAACTAAGGAGTCTCTTAGGTGGATAAAATTTTAAATTGGAAGATACTTTTTTATGTTATCAGACATTTCTGTCACTCTCTGCCCATATGTGATTAGGTCCAGACGTCGGCATAAATCCTTATTATTGGTTCCATTCTTAAAGAGATCTAAACATGCAAACGACAATTCATTTGCCCCCAAATGACTACTGATTACATCCTTAATCTTTTCTTGTTTTTGTGAAAAAGGTAAATCGATAATTGATTTTTCGTTTCTTTTTAAGGCCACATAAATCCCATCACGCTTGCTGACATCAGATGCCCATTCTTTTAAACTAAAGTAATAAGCTGGAGCTTGCGTTTGCCCACTCCATTTATTATCAAGCATTTGGCACATCCAATCAACTGCGTCCGAACCCAGCAATATTGCCAAACGCATCAAGATATAAACATTGGGTTTTCTAAGATTAGTTGCAAGATCAATGATTATTTTAGCGATTTCGGAAGGTTTTAATTTGGTTATCCAATAGAAATGAGGCGCATAAAACCGGCAGCCTGTCCTAGCAAGTAATGCAAAAATATCTTTTTCATAAATTACATGTTCTCTTTCCGAATATATTCTATAATAAACTTCTTCTCCAAATATAAATTTTTTATGAGATTGTACCAAAAGTTTATTAGCGTCTACTACATTGTTAATTTCTTCAAATAAACTGTCGGAAAGAACCTCATGATAAAAAGGCCCCTGAGTTATATTCTTATCTCGAGATAACCGGATTGATGGAAGTGAACTATCGTCAGAAGTAACAATTGTTCTAACTACAACTCTTTCATTTGCCTCGCTAAAAGCAGCATCTTCGCATTTATTAACTGTAACCTCTTGAAACCTTCGTAACATTTCGTTTCGTAACAATTCAGCCCTTCTTAAAGCAATTCTTTGGTAATCGGCAGGCTTAGCAATATCGGACTTTCCTCCATATCTACAATAGAGATAATGTTTTCCTAACAACATTTGCGCTTTGCCGCTACTCTGATCATAAATTTCTTTCGTAGTGATATGTGGCAAAAGATCACTTGGCGGGATGTGTAATACGATAAATTTCTTTCTTATGTGCTTCATTTCACATAAGCCAAATCTTTTGATGGCCGGTGTTACGCTACTGTTGACTAATTCTTCTATTTTAGACATATCAAATTCTTTGATTTCTTCATCTTTTAAACCTTTCCAAGCACCGTCATCTGAAACCCCGAAAACAACAAAGCCCCCCTCTGTATTTGCAAATGAAATGATTGCTTTCACAGTTCTATATTTAATTCGCTTAGTTACACTATCCCCGAAAAGCCCTGTTGATTTCCATTCTAAAACCCGGTTTTCCGTGCTTGCATCTACCAACTTCATCTTAAGCATTTTTCTTGTTGCTGAATCTTCAAGGGGGCTAGCCATTGATGCAAGTTTTTTTAGTGATGGATTCATTTGTCTCTCGATTATAAATAAAGAGGGCATAAACAAAGGTATCAAGACATCTTTTCTGGCTTCTCCACTTTTCATTAACCAACCTATTTCACCCCCTTTTTCTACATTACAGAACCGATCCTGTCAATAAAATTCCCTCATTTAAAATCGCAGATTCTTCGTAGCTGCACAGCAGCGAAGTAGAACAGAAAATTCCATCACTAAACACTCAACACTCAAAACTCCTTTTCTTCTATTTCTTTCCTTCGTGTGCGCAGCCTGCCCTGCCTGCCATGAGCATAGCCGAATGGAGCTTAGTCGAACGGTGGTTCTTCATGGTAAAAAAATCTGTAAATTCCCAAAAAAACACCTTGACAACTATCGAATCTGTTTGTATTATAGATAACAAACATTTAAGTTAATTTAATTTTTGAAAGGATCAAACAATGACAACTCCAAGTCAGCTACACGCAAACCGTCAAAACGCCCTAAAATCCACCGGCCCCAAAACCCCCGAAGGCAAGGCAACCGCCTCACAAAACTCCTTCAAACACGGTCTCCTGACCAGTCAAAACATCATTAAAGGCGAATCCCAAGCCGACTTCGACCTCCACCGCGACCAGATATACGAAGAATATGAACCTGTCGGCCCCACAGAAATACACCTCGTTCAGCGCATAATAACCCTTATATGGCGTCTAAGGCGTGCGATCCGCGCCCAAACCGCAGCCCTGAACTCTCTTCATTACTCCCACAAAAACAAGGACCGCCGCATTGACGCCATCCTCAAACGCAATAAACCCGACTCCCCACCCCCAACCGACCTTGAATTCGGTGAGGTAATCATAAAGGATACCGTAAATTATAAGGTCATCGACAACCTACTGCTGCAGGAACGCCGCTTAGAGAACATCTTGTCCAGAAACATCGCCGACTTAGAAAGAAAACAAATGATCAGAAAACTCGATATGTATAACGATGAACCCGACTCAAAAAGCGACTAAAAAATGAAAAAACAATCACATAACCTTTTTAGCGCGGAGCTTTTTTCGGATACAAGGCTTAGGCAACATCGAACCGGAGGCGTACAGGTGTACGTTGAGGATTCGATGGCAGCCGTACAACGCAGTAGCCGGGAAAAGAAACCGCTAAAATCACCCAGAGGGCAAACTATATTGTGAGGAGTTTTGGTTCCCTGCAAGGCGTCAGTCTGCGTTCAATATCATTTAGCCCCCCGACCCGTCGGGGGGTTCACTCAACAATTTCAAACACCACAAAAAACCTCGCTTTTACTGGGAAAACCCGCAAATTCGCGTACCCTTACTTGAAAAAACGAACCCAATTTCAACACCTCAAATATCACCGCAACCTCTTATACTACAGTAGGTTACAACGATTCATTTCAAAATTCCACAAAAATAACGAACCCAATTAAAGCCAATTTTCCTATCCCCTAAACCCTACCCTTTAACCCCTAAATAAATCCTTTCTCTGTGCCCCTCTCTCCCCCTCTTTTTCCTCTGTGGCAAACTTTTTTAAAAAACGCCTTGCAAAACCGAAACTTGATGTTATATTTAGGAACTTTCGCGGGCGTAGCTCAGCGGTAGAGCGTCACGTTGCCAACGTGAATGTCGTGAGTTCGAATCTCATCGCCCGCTTTTTATAGCATGGAGCCGCTTTAAGGCTCCAAAAGCTAAAGATTTACCGGACAATAGTCCGATAAGGTAATTGAAACGTTAATATAGCTTTGGCGAGGTACCGGCTAATCAGAATAGTCAGGCGCTGGTCGTCATCGTGTTAGGAACCCCGATATGATAGGGCGTGATATTGTCATAATGGCCGGCGGAAGCGAATTCCAACGGTCTTTTTGTTTGTCAATTGTTAACTAATAACTAATAAGGAGCTGGTTAGATGGCAAAAGAAAAGAATGCACCAAGGGAAAACGAAACTGAGACAGAAAACGAAACCCCCGAGATCAAGAACAAGGTAAAGATCAAGGACTCCGGTCCGTGCAAAAGAACCGTCTCGGTCGAGATACCCGAAGAAAAGGTCAAAGCCGCCCTGGACGAACAATTCAACGACCTTCGCAAGGACGCCGTCGTTCCCGGCTTCCGCAGGGGAAGGGCGCCTTTGAGACTTCTCGAAAAGAGATACGGCAAGGATGTCGGCCAGCAGGTCAAACTCAAACTGCTCGTCGATGCCAGCGAAGCGGCTCTAAAGGATAACGACATAGATGTACT
>DRGS01000094.1 GCA_011053245.1 Phycisphaerales bacterium | reverse complement strand
GTTCAACCCACCATGATAAAAACCTTTTTAACCTTTTCATTTTTTTACCTCAATTCTTTAAATTATAAACTATTGACCTGACTTATTTGCTCTCTTGCACATATTTAATTGTTCTTGTGTTTTGTTTATGAAAATCACGCTTGTCTCAACTGGTATGTGCATTCCCCCTTCCATTTTAGGGCCGAATATTTCCATGAAAGCCCATAATTGCATCTCAGCAAAACCCTGGTCATCAACTTCCAATTCACGCCCCTTACCATCTTTGCAATACGGCATCCAATAGGCCCTATAAATAACAAGGCCATACTCTGTTGGGTTGAACCGTATGATTCCGTTCAAGTTAAACTCAAATCTGGTGCTCTCGCAAACACATATCCCGGTAGTTACATCTTCCATTTAACACCTCAATTCTTTAACTAAAATTATTTTCTATTGTTTAAGTGGTCTTGAAGTTCCTTTTCCTTTTGCTCTATCACTTTGGATAAGGCTTCCTGTGTTTCTTTGTTTCTGTCAAGCTGCTGCTCTACCTCCTTTGTAAAATCACCTATCCTCTTTCTCCATCCACGGTTCGTCATAATGCTGCCACTGACTATGCCGATGATCAAACATGTAACGTGTGTGCTATAAATCCATCCCATTTTTTCACCTCAATTTCCTTTGAACCTTTTCACGTTATTTTTTAACTTATCCTCAAACGCCTTTTTTTGCTCAAAGATACGAATGACCTCGGCGTTGTTTTCTTCGCCACCTACCTGCACGCTATTTAATTTCTTATCGAGTTCTTTTATTTGCTCAGCGATTCTCAGAGCCGCACCGCTTACAGGTACAACTATTGCCCGCCTACCACAACCCATGCTCCTTTTTGCATCGTCCGCATCTTCTCTACTTGTGAACTTAATGGCATCAGCAAAACTATGCTCAAATACCGGATGGCTGTAAACTTTGCACCGGTCCTCCGTAGCCCAAGAGTTAAGCATCTCGCCATCTTCGCATCTATATTGAATAACAAAAATACCCGTTTTAACACCTCAATTCTTTGATTATTATTTATCTTATTTTTCTATTCCAGTGCCGGCCTCTATTATCATCGCATCGGTTGGCGGTCAGAAAACGCAGCCTTTTCGGCGGGCCCTGAACCGGTCCTGGATGCTCTTTCGCCGTTCGATGCCATATCTGCGAGGTCGTTGTCGTAATCCCATCCTGGTCAACCCTGATAAACTCAACGATCTCTCTGCTCCGCCGCCATGATGTCCTCGTATAGTGCGTATACCGCGGCCCCTCCGGTATAAGCATGATCGTTTCGCCTCGGTATTCCACGAGGGCTTCCTTAAGGTCGTCGATCGCCGGTGTCACCGCCTGAACCGTGCCCGTCATTTGCTCGCAGGTCGACGTGACCTGTCTAATCGCTCGCAGAGCCTCCCGACCCGCGGTAGTGCCTGCCTCGTCAAATATTACGATCGCCGCCATAAATTCGCTCGCTTTCTTCTTACGATTATAGTTAAATTGAATATTCGTACTCCCCACGCCCATGTAAAGGGTCGCCAAAAACTAAACGGCCATGAGCCATCAGCACATTGACTTCTTTTCAATTGCATAAACTGTACGCTCATACTAATCTTTTTTCTTTTTTTCTCTGACTTCCACGCGATTATCATTGCCATCAACCCTATCGGGCCGACGATCAGACATACGGCCAGGGCGGTCATCGACCCAAAGAACCTGTCCCCAAAGACCCTGACCCCGATCCCGGACCTCAAAAGCCCCATCACCCAAGCCAACGCCCCACAACATAACCAGAACATAACCATTTTATTCACTCGCTTTCTTTCAAAAGTTCCTGTAAACGCAGCCAATTCGCCTGGCGTTCAGCGATCTCTTTAGCCGCCTTATTTTTAAGATGGACCGGGTGATAATCGACGTCGTTGTCGACAGTCAGTATCGCCTCACGTTCCAGCCGTTCGTAATCGTCATCGTCCATCATTTTTCAGCTTTTCCCATTCCCTGAACCTGTGCGCGTCAACGAACTTCTTCGGTCGCTCAACAACTTCAAGGCTGCCGGCATCGTCGGCGTAACAGTGCGGACATTCTCGTTCTTCACTCAATAGCACATACCCGCACTTGCCGCACTTTAAGAATACTACATTACCGGCAATTTTCGCCGATACACCCAGTCGAGCGATCTGCTCAGCCTGTGTTTTTGTCTTGGTCGTCTTTGCCATCCGTGGCTCCTGTCGATGCTCTATTGCTTTTCATTTGCGGCTTTATTTAATAACAATACTTCGCGGCTATTGTGAGCCGGTTTCTTTTTGTCACCTCTGGTTGCATTACGCATACTTTGCCGGCTCTTTTCAATAACTATCTCCTCCCAACCCGCATACAGTCCTGCAAGATATCGATGTTCATAATAACTAACGATCACTTTAGCAGACTTGAAACGATTGAGTAGCTTCGCCAACCTTTGATGGCCGGACTTATTGAACAACGTCTCACTCTCGAAATCGTGCACATATTTATTGCTCTTTTCAATGTATGGAGGATCGCAGTAAATAACCGTGCCCTGCTCATCTTTGATATTGCCAATGATTTCAAAAGCGTCTCTGTTTATTATAAGAACATTCTGGAGCCTCCGATGCCAGGCAGGGATTGAGGAAACTACACTCTGCCAACGGGTCGCTCCATGACCACCGCCTGCGCACCATCGAAGTGCAAACTTATAATTACACCTCTCGGTACCCGACACACCGTTAATACCCATCCAGGACGCAACAAAGAAATTATAGGCCCTGTCTATGTCAGGCGCAACATACGGCTCTTCATTCTCGAACCATCGCTCCTTAGCCTCATCAAAGAACTGCTCGCTGCACAGTGTCCGGGACAATTTACCGTAAAGCCTTACACCCAACTCGGGATCCTGAACAACCTTAGCAAGGTTGATCAGGTCACCATACATATCGTTCATCGTTTCCATTGTACACGGAGGTTTCGCGAACAGCACTGCCATCGACCCACAGAACGGCTCCCAGTAGGATTTATGGTCGCCCATAAGCCTCACGATCGTGGGCGCCAGCGTCCGCTTGCTCCCGTAATACGGTAAAAGCGATGTTATCTTCATTGTATTTTTTATGTCGTCCATAACTTCTTTAATCCGTGAAATCCGTGGTTAATTTTATTGTTGCCGTTTTTTTTAACTCTTTTTTAATCCGTGAGATCCGTGGTTAATTTTATCGTTGCCGTTTTTCACCTCTTCTTTAATCCGTGAAATCCGTGGTTAATTTTATTGTTGCCATTTTTCACCTCTTCTTTAATCCGTGAAATCCGTGGTTAATTTTATTGTTGCCATTTTTCACCTCTTCTTTAATCCGTGAAATCCGTGGTTAATTTTATTGTTGCCATTTTTTTTAACTCTTCTTTAATCCGTGAACTCCGTGGTTAATTTTATTGTTGCCGTTTTTTCAACTCTTTTTTAATCCGTGAAATCCGTGGTTAATTTTATTGTTGCCGTTTTTTTAACTCTTTTTTAATCCGTGAAATCCGTGGTTAATTTTATTGTTGCCATTTTTTTCAACGCTCAAATAATCCTTTTTGCCCTTTTTTCATTTCCTTAACCGTCAAACCTGCTTCCTCTGCCGCCAGCCGGTCACGGGCTATCTGGCAGTATTCCTCGATTATGTCTATGCCGATGTAGTTGCGGCCTAATCGTTTGGCGGCGACACAAAAAGACCCGCTTCCGGAATGGGTATCTAAAATCGAATCGCCGGGCTTTGTGAATCTCTCTAATATCCATTCTCCGAGACATACCGGCTTCTGTGCAGGGTGAACCCTACCGCCCATCTTATTACATAAAGTAAACTTTTTCAATACGGTGTCGAACGAAGTCCAAGCAAGCTCTCCGTCCGAAAAATCTCCGCCCATCAGTTTGTCCCAGTACAACCATCCCCTTGAAACCGGCAATTTGTCCGTGAAATAATTACCTCCCCATATAACTTGGTTTTTTGAGACTCGTTGTATTTCATCAAATACTTCTTTCGGTGGCGGCTCGTTGTCCCAGTTCCCTTTCGGCAACACTCTTATGCCGTCGCCCTTTCTGCCTCGAAACCGTCCGCCATCCTCGCCTATCCCATACGGCGGGTCAGTCAACACCAAGTCCACGCTATCATCCGGCATGTCCCGCATAATGGGGAGGCAATCCCCGCAGATTATTGTATTTATTATGTTGTCGTTCATGTCGCTTTCCGTTATCGAACATGCGGGACTCTTATGGTCCCGTATAATTTTAAGCCAAACAGGGTTATCCCAGACCCATCGAAACCTCGCTTAATGATCTTCTCTCTTTTCTTTTTACTCAGCGTGTGGAAACACTCGTGCAATGCCATTTCCAATAGATACCAGTGGTTGTCCGGTACTTTTAGCTGTGTCGGATATTCCCCTTTTTCGCCGTGAAAGTCGCCCACCATTTTGCCGACTGCATCAAGCAATCCCTGGACATCATTAACATTTTCTAATACGTCCACGCTGTCTATTTCCACTTTTTCCTTGCCCATTTCTCGCTTTCCGTTTTCGTTTTTCTTTTTTCTGTTGTAACCGCCCACAAACACAGTGTTTATGGGTTTTTCTCCGGTTTACTGGTAGAATCTGGGGAGGCACTGGATTCTGTCGGCGATTTGCCCAGTGAATCCATTGCGTCCATCTGCTCTAACTTCTCACTATTTAACGTCTTAGCGTAAATCCTCGTCGTCTCGATAGATGAGTGCCCAAGCTGGTCGGCGACGAAGTTTATGTCTTTTTTATAATTGTATAAACGGGTAGCGAACGTATGCCGCATACAATGGAGATGCCAACGAGGGTCGCCAATGATCGCCGCTATCTTTTTACCCCGATCATGCAGAGCATCGTAACTCAACTTGCCGCCGGCGGAGTTAGTGAACACCGGGTCACGGGCGGCCTTAGAGTTGATTCCTCTGGAAACAAATAAACCCGCCGTAACCCTTGAGATTATTATCGACCTCTGCTTTGAACCCTTACCCCTGCGGACATTGACCATCCGCTTGTCAACATCTACGTCACGCCATTGCAAGTCGCAAAGTTCAGATGCCCTCAGCCCGGTACCCAAAAGGATACAGTAGAGAAAATATAGATCGCTTTTCTTTTGTGGCCGCTTACAGTCGGCGTAGCAGAGATCAAACAGGTCCGACTCGATCTGATCCTGGCTCCGGAAGTCACCGCTGGTAAGCTGGGTCTTTCTAATACGCCTGGCGCAGGTCCGGAACTCACCGTCCGCTATCCGCTTCTGGATGGCCGCTATCGTCTGCGGCCTAAACTGCCCACCGCTCTTAGTAACGTGACCCAAGGCGTTGAGCTTATCGGCGATCGATCGCAGAGTAGGGACCCGGCCGCCCCGGACCTTGCGGGATGCCAGACGAACCGTGTCGATGATCGACCGCTCGGTGTCGGTTGTGCCGAATTTTTTCCTACCTGTTTTCATATTTGCCTCGATGCGGTTTCTTTGCCCGCTGGCTGCCTTAGAGGCAGATAAGATTTTGCGTTGAATACCGAACCTCAATGCTCGACGTACGACCTGTACGCCTCCGCTTGAGAACCCGCATCCGCCTTGCCAGGGAACAAAGCTCCGCGCCTCTCTTAATCGTTATTGTCGTTTTTTCTCAACTCATACCCATATTTTTCTCTATAATAGTTCCACTGTTTTGTCAGTTCTTTAGACTTGCGGGTCTCACTAAAACCAAATAAACCCTCCCTCATTGTTACTAAAGGCGGTGGGATCGGAGGCTTGCTTATATCAACTATAAAATATCCGTCGTCATTTATCCGCGGACTCTCTGGCTTTGGGGGCTTGCACTCCGGCATCGGAGGGATACTATCCGGGTCGATACTCGGCAGGCCACGCCCAATATTCATCCGCCACTGAACCCACAACACTAAACAAATGCCCATCAAATCAACTGCCGCTATACACCAAAAAATACATTCCATTTTTACACCTTTCAAATATCTAAACACTAAAGACTAAACACTAAAAACTATACCACCTCATTTAACTAAAAACTAAAAACCATAAACTAAAGACTAACTTACACCTCAATTCTATTCGTTTTAATTCGTGTTCATCCGCAAACATGGTCGTAGGGCCACTCTGTTTTTACGTTGCAGACCGGGCATTCCTGCGGGACCATCGCGAAACCTCGCTCAGCTCGAAATACTTTTGTTATATACCCCTTCTTAATAAGTTCTTGTATTACATGATGGACATAATTTAACTTTATCTTTAACTTTGCGGCCACCTCATGGATCGTCGGCGACTTTTTTTCCTTTTTTATGTACCCCCCTATAAAGTCCCGCGTTGTCTTCTGCGTTGTCGTTACCGCCGCCTGCGTACTGCTGGCCTTTACATAAAACTGTTTATCGTCTATGCTGGCGGCGACAACGCTGTTAGTGGAGAACTCGACGAACCGCCGGATCTCGCAACCAAACGCTTTATTGTGCAACCTCTGGACAGTCACGAACTCTCTTTGGCTCGCTCGGCGAGTGTAATATTCAAATTGATCTTTACTAACTCTCATTGCCTTACACCTCATTTAACTAAAAACTAAAAACCATAAACTAAAGACTAACTTACACCTCAATTAAAAACTAAAAACCAAAGACTAAAAACTAAAAACTATATTGGCATCTCCTTATGCTGGGCCCCATCTAACAAGCTGCCCGCT
This sequence comes from Phycisphaerales bacterium, assembly GCA_011053245.1. The sequence continues at coordinate 3,707 of DRGS01000094.1, read as the reverse complement.
TTCTTTTTGCCGACACGGACTACTTCTAAGCCACCTCTTTCATAAAATTCATAGTGATTCCACGGCTTATCCTGCCAGAGAACCGTTGAGCCATCAGGAAACATAATTTTTGCATTTTTAATGTTTCCTTTTACTTCCGTTAGATCACTATCAACCCACGCACCCCACTGCTTAAAGAAGAACGGTACGCCGGCGGCCTTGCATTGATCTCGGATCGACCTTGCCCAGTCAGGGTACATCGGCCTTGCCCCCGGACCCGATTCGCCCCCGCAGATAACCCAGTCGAGATATATCACGTTGGGCTTTGATGGGCATGGATAAGTGTTGCATTCGCCACAGCTATCCATGACGTTACAGTCGTCCGGGCTTTTGCCATATCGTAACGTGACATATTTCGTTAAATCCACCGCCCCCAGCATCGGCTCAACGCTTACGAATCGCTTTGCCGCCGGGCACTTCAAAAGTTCGGGGATCCGCAAGTTAGCCATCTCCTGATTCTCCGCCGTTGTCCCAAGCCATACGTTGGGGAGAGGCCAATGGATTGCCTCGATTTTATTAAGAATTTCAGCATAAAAGTAATCATAACTTGGCGTTCGCCTGCCGGCTGCGTGGTTATATTTCAGGTCGTCTTTTTCAAGAGCGGTCGCTTTCTCCATGTAAGACTTACTGTCTAAAATGACATCACTAAAATGGTCCTGCACTGGATAGCCGCCGGGTCCGTCTGACGCTTCGCCCGTTATAAAGTTTATATACTCCGCCATCCGCTCCGGTCGTTTGGTCAGGACCTGGAATGTATGATCAGGGCAAAGGGCCATCACCGCCCAGACCTTATCGATAAAATCAAAGGGCACATCCGGATGAAAAAGATCGCTCATAAAGTCCACAAATACACGTCGCTGCTGTTTCCAATGCAGCGGTTTTTCAAGTTCATCGGGATACAGCCTAATCTCGCCGGTCCATTTGGATCCATTGACAAGCCCTTTGTATTTATCGTTGCCGAAGCCTATACACCGCCTCGCCGATCTTGCGGCCGCACAATTCAAACATCCCGCAGAAACAGGGGTGCATCCACCCGTAACATTCCAAGTCTCATCTGTCCATTCGATCTTTGTTTTACTCATCCGACACCTTTCAAATATCTAAACACTAAAGACTAAACACTCAAAACTATTTACCCTCGTTTAACTAAAAACTAAAAACTAATCACTCTGTCGCCCATCGCTTCAAGGTCGCAAGTCTCGATTTAGTTATCCTTATCCGCCCGACATGCAAAGAGGGCACAGATGGTCCGTCCGCGTTTACAAGTATGTCCGCCATTTGATCCTCGTGGTCGAGTACGCTATCGCTCTTGAAGTCATGATAAAACAGGTCGTCCATCGCAGAATGAATGCGGTTCCATGTCTGCTCGCGACCCTGCCGCTCTCTATCTTTTCGGCCCTCCGGTATCAACTGCTGCTCGATCCAGACGTCAACACGCTCCCTGAAAGAGTTAAGATGCTCCCTGTACTTTTGCTCGATCTGTACCGTCCACGAGCTGCCGTGACCGTGCTGGTAATCGTATTCGATGCTGGCCGACCACCGCTTGCGATAATCGTCGAACTGTATGTGAAAGCCCTGCACCCACGTTGCACCGGGATGACTACTATTGGGACTATAACTGAACACCCGCCCCCGCATCTTGAACCAGTTAGCGTTCGGGAACCCCTGCGGCCTGCGGCCCTTTAGAGCGATGGGCCTGGCCAGGTCCTCCCATTTGTTTATCCCGAGGAAGGCAAGGAACTCATCGGCTTGCGGATGATACCAGCCGTGCATGAGCAGATAGGCTATCCGATCCCTCGCTGTGTTCACCTTACGGATGGGGTCGAAACTAAGATTGCTCCTGCTACTGGTTGCGTTCATCAACTCTTTCGCTCCGCCAAACTCTATCAGCTTCCTGCAAAACCATTCGTAGGCCATGAACCAATCGCCTTCACAATGATACTTTGACGGCAGGCCGCCCATCGACCCCAGCATCGCATCGCTCGGTTTGAATATCAACATTTTTACACCTTTCAAATATCTAAACACTAAAGACTAAAAACTATAAACTAAAGACTAATCTACACCTCGTTTAATTCTTTGTTTTTAGTTGCCTTCTCGTGGTTCGCTTTTCCTCAGCGTCCATAGTTTTCTTTGTCCCACTTCGCACCTTTGTCGTTGGCGACCTCAACTTCAATCAGGGGTCCCCGCACCTTAACAACGTCAATCCATAGTCTAACCGCCCACTTAGGCATCCGCGTCGATGGAATACGTTTCATAAAGACAGCTTTAATGCTCTCGCCGACCTGCGTGTTACCTGTAAGTGTCTCGATCACCTTACCGGTGTCGTATTCTCCGAAGTCCAATTCAAAGGCATGACGTTTCTTGCATCTTGTATTGACCCGCCTGCTATAGCCGCCCACCATGAACCGGTGGTCCGGATACTCAAGTTGCGGGGTCTTGTCCCCGGCGTGCCATAACTGTTTGCCATCAACGCTAAGAACGTCATATATTGTCGACTGACACGGAAAGATCGGTCTGCCATAATACCCCCCACATTCACTGACCCATAACGGCTCTTTAACAAATAGCCGGTCACCTTTTTTGGCTTTCGGGCATTTGCGGCGTTCTATATGAACCTTACCCCTTGTCATAATATCTCTAACATTGTCACTACTCAGCAAAACCTTTTTCATTTTTACACCTTTCAAATATCTAAACACTAAAAACTAAACACTAAAAACTATTCCCGCCTCTACCTTTATCTCGCCGCACCCGGTCCGTTGATCTTAAACTCGTCGATCTCGGGATGCTGGATCTCGATGACTGCCTTTACCCCCTCGTCCATCTCGTCTTTGCATCTGCTGCATAGATCTACCTCGACCCAATAACAAGGCTGGCCGGTCACCTCGATACACTGGTTGCAATCGTCGTCGGTGCATCCGCACTCGCGACATATCCAGTCGTCTGAATCCCCGAACGCAAACTCAATGGCCCTCCACGCCATGTCCATTCCGGGTATCTTTCTCATGCTCTCCACCCAGGCCAGCGCGACGGCGACGCCAGAGTTCTTTGTGTCAACGTGAATGTTTGCGACCTCTACGCCTATCATCAGCAGGAACCCCAGCTTGACCCTTGTCCACACCGCTATATGTCTTACCTCAGTGCCGCCAAATGGGGTATAGCTACGGTCCTTAAATATCTGCCTTTCCCGCTGAAAATCGTGGCTATTCCATTTCATTTTTACACCTCATTTAACTATAAACTATAAACGATCACCTAAAAACTAATCTCACCCGCGCATAATTTGTATCTCGTTACCATCAAGCGAAACACCGTCGACCAGGACGTTCTCGAACGAACCGCCGACCCTAAAGTCCTTCGTATCTACCTCTCCCGGATTGATCTTGCCCTTTGTCAGTCCGCAAAACCGAAATTCGTTTGCGATCAAGTGCGCGCAAAAGAAAATATCGGTCCGGTCAGCGTTGACCCACGGATTCTTTTTCCAGAACGGCAGGTCAAAGCGAGCGTTGACGACGTACCAGCGACCGGTCCTGGTCTTTAGGTTAGGGTATGGCTTGCCACGATGCCTCTTGATATGCTCTGCTGCATCCCTCCGGGCTGGTTCATGGGCTGGATCGGGCATACCGCAGGCGTGTACGTCTGCCATGAAACCGGACAGGTGATGG
>DRGS01000093.1 GCA_011053245.1 Phycisphaerales bacterium | reverse complement strand
GTGTGCGAGGGCAAGAGCGGTATCTCCGAGATCAAAGCCTTTGATACCTCTAAATATGCCGTGCATTTCGGCGGCGAGGTTAAAGATTTCAAGATAACGGATTATGTTTCCTCTCGCATTGCCAAACGTATGGATCGTTTCACCCGTATGGCAATGGCTTCGAGCATCCAAGCCTTTGAAGACAGCGGCATTGATCTCAATACCGCTAACAAGGATCGGATAGGTTGTATCATAGGTACTGGCATTGGCGGCCTTAAGGAAATTGAAGATCAGCATGTACGATTGCTGAATAAAGGTCCTAAGAAAGTTTCTCCGTTTTGCGTACCGAAACTAATGGGCAATGCCGCCAGCGGATGTGTTTCTATTCATTATGGTCTGGCCGGTCCGAACATGTGCATCGTAACGGCATGCGCATCGGCGAGCAACGCCATTGGCGAGGCCCACTACAACATCCTGACAGGACGAAGCGACGTGATGATAACAGGCGGGTCGGAAGCGGCACTTACACCGATCGGTTTGGCGTCATTTTGTTCGTTGAAATCACTTAGCACTCGCAACGACGATCCGCAGACGGCTTCGCGTCCATTCGATAAAACCCGCAACGGCTTTGTATTATCAGAGGGTGCAGGAATAGTTGTGCTTGAAGAATACGAACACGCAAAGAATCGAGGCGCAAATATCTACTGCGAGATGTTAGGTTATGGCGCAACCTGCGACGGTTATCACATTACCGCCCCGATACCAGATGGCGGCGGCGCGGCCAAAGCCATGAAGATCGCGCTGGCCGATGCCGGCGTAAATCCGGAACAAGTTGACTATATCAACGCACACGGTACAAGCACGGAACTTAATGACATCGCCGAAAGTACTGCCATACGAACGGTATTCGGCGACCATGTTTATAAGCTTTGCGTAAGTTCTACGAAAAGCTGCCTTGGGCACTTGTTAGGTGCAAGCGGAGCCGTCGAACTTATCATATCAGCAAAGACGATCAAAGATTCGATCATACCGCCGACTATAAATCTTACGGAAGTCGATAAACGATGCGATCCGAAGATCGATTATGTTCCGGGCGAGGCACGAAATGCAAAGGTGAATGTGGCCATAAGCAATTCTCTCGGTTTCGGCGGGCACAACTGCTGCCTCGTTGTCGGGAAAATTTAACAGGGACATCCATCACCTGTTCAACGCCAACGGACATTCAAAGGACTGAGAGTTTCAGATGAATATGCTTTGGGCCGTTATTCTATTACCTGCCGGATTGCTTATCCTGATCAAAGCCGCCGACCTGCTCGTGGATGGCGCGGTGAGTGTCGCTGAGAAATTTCACATAAGCCCGCTGCTAATAGGTCTGACGATCGTAGCTATGGGGACATCGGCTCCGGAAGTTGCGGCGAGCATCACAGCGGCGGCGCACAACTTCGGCGATACCGCTATCGGTAACGTCTATGGATCGAACATCGCTAATCTTGCTCTGGTGGGAGGGATCTGCGCGATCATTCGTCCGATCCGGATCGGCAGGAGCATTGTCCGCCGTGAATTACCCGCACTGTTTGTCGTATCCATGCTGCTGTGGCCGGTGCTGTTTGACTTGCAACTGAGCCGGTCGGATGCTGTGATATTACTGGTGATATTTGCAGCTTTGATGGGATTCGTGGTGCATGCCGCGCGCAAACAGATCAAGACCGGCACTGTCAATGCGTCTCAGAGCGATATCCTTGCTGAAGTTGAGACGCATGCTAAGAACAAACCCGTTTACCTTTCTGTGGTCCTTATCGTCCTGGGGCTTGTTGGCTTGGCTGGGGGGGCGGATCTTACCGTTCGCTCTGCGGTATTCATCGGCAAAGCAGCGGGACTTAGCGAAGCGGTCATAGGGCTGACGATAATAGCTATCGGGACATCCCTGCCGGAGCTGACGACCTGCGTTGTGGCGTCTGTCAAGGGACATGACGATCTGTCGATAGGCAATCTCATCGGCTCGAATATCTTCAATACTCTGCTGGTCGTGTCCACTGCGGGATTAGTGCGACCGTTCTCAATAAACCCGCGACTGACCGGAACGGACTACTGGGTAATGGTCGGCGTGACCGGACTCTTCGTAGCTATCTCAGGGATCACAAGGAACATAAAGCGATTGTCGGGCATCATTCTGACGGCAACCTATATCGCATACATGACGTACGTCTTCGTTTTTACGCGTGGGGTGTAATAAAACGCTTGTGCGTCTCTACTTTGAAGAGCGTTTTTTCATAACCTTAGTCAACTCTTTGCGGAAACGTTCCACGCCTTTTCGGTCTCCGACAGATACCACGAGGATGATAAGCTTATGCTTTTGAACTTGATAGAGTATTCGGTATTTTTTGCACTTGACCCTGTATATCTGCCTGTCGGCGTCGAGTTCCGTAGAGTTTTTCGGGACAGGATCTTTTCTTAGTCTATCTAACTGCCTAATCAATTGATTTTGGACGGCGGCGGGTTGAGACAAGATGAATCGTTTTGCCCTTGGCTTAAGTCTTACTTTGTATTCCATTACTTACTTACGCTGACATGCCCAACTGTTTTTTAAGGTTTTCCAGACTGGTGGTTCCTGGCTCCTTTAGGGCTGTGAGCGCTTCCTCCAAATCAATTTTATTCTCCAAAGCTTCTAATAACTCTACGTCGGAAATCGGCACGACCGCAAATGCGGGGGTGTTATTCTTGCTTACAAATATCCGCTCGCCTGCGATCATTACCTGATTGGCAATTTTGGTAAACTCGTGCCTTGCGTCTGTCATACTAAAAACCGTCATTTTGCAACCCCTTTCATATACCGTATTATCGCAAATAACAGTGGCGTAGTCAAGAGAAAAGTTGTAACTTTTCGAAATTTTATAACATTTTGAAATATTTGATTATTTATACATTTTAGATGCAAAAATTCCTTTGGTTATAGGCCGATGCCGGCTATGATAGCGCGGCACTGGGGGCATGAGCCGTCTTTGATCTTATTGCTATTGATGGTGTATCCGACTCGCTCGATCAGGGTTGCACCACAGCTATAGCAGAATGTACTCTCGGCGCGTGTGCCGGGGAGGTTGCCGACGTAGATGTAACGCAGGCCGGCTTTTTTTCCTATGTCGAGTGCCCGCTCTAAGGAGTGGCCGTTGGTAGCGGGCTTGTCGGTCATCTTGTAATTGGGATAGAATCCGCTTACATGCCATGGGGTATCGGGGCCGGTTTCTTTGACGATGAATTCGGCGATAGCGGCGATCTCGGCGTCGCTGTCATTTTCACCGGGTATCAGAAGCGTAGTGATCTCCATCCAGATGTCGGTTTTCTTTGCTATGTATCGGATAGTGTCAAGTACCGGGGCCAGACTGGCTTTGCAGAGTTTTTTGTAGAAGTCGTCGCTGAAAGATTTAAGGTCAACGTTGATGGCGTCGAGCCATGGCTTTGCGAGATCGATGGCTTCGGTGGTTTCGTAGCCATTGCTGACGAAGATATTGGCGAGGCCCTTGCGTTTAGCTAACTGGCCGCAATCGGCGCACAACTCCATGAAAATCGTCGGTTCGGTATAGGTATACGCGATGGAGCGGCACCCGGCTTTCAGTGCGGCATTTACAATCTCCTCGGGGGTATACGGCTGGCCCTGGATACGCCCATCGAGAGCCATCTGACTGATCTGCCAGTTCTGACAGAAGCTGCATCGGAAATTGCAGCCCGGCGTCGATATCGAAAAGGCCGATGTGCCGGGCATGAAGTGAAAGAGGGGCTTTTTTTCGATCGGGTCGGCGCCTGCTGCGCATACCCTGTCATAAACCAGCGAATACAAAGTGCCGTCAATATTTTTCCTGACGCCGCAGTGGCCGACCTTGCCGTCGGCGATCGAACATCGCCATGCACATAGCGAACACTTGACGTTCTTGTCGCCAGTTGTCTCCCAGAGCAAAGCTTGCTTTAATTTACGCTCACTATCGGTCATATCTATAACCCCCGGTTACAACCCATATACCGCGGCCAGAATCTTTATCGGGTGCAGTACTTTCTTGTCGGTCAACTGCTCGATCTGCATCTTGCAAGCCGAGCATTCGGTCAGTACATATTCGGTATCCATAGCGGCGATGGCATCTACCATCTCACTGGCGATCTTGATAGAGAGGTCGTAGTTTTTCTTCTGCATTCCGCAGGTACCTGCCAGACCGCAACAGCCGCTATTGATGTCGCGAATCTTTGTATCCGTAAGTTTGCCCAAAAGTTCGATGCCAGCTCCGCCGACACCCAGGGCGCAAAGATGACATGGGCTGTGGTAAGCAAACTTGTGGCCGGCCCAAATATTTTCTTTGCCACTGTCAACTTTGGGTAGCTGTAATCTGCCGACCTTGTCAAGCTTGTTGAGGTAATCCATCAATTCGTATGTGCAGGTCGAAACGATCCTGGCCTCTTTACTGCCGATCAACAGCCTCAATTCCTCTTTAAGGCACAAGGCGGCACTTGGCTCGGAACAAACGACCTTGTAACCATTTTTGAACGCCTCATAGAGATGCTTGATATTGAACTCTATATCCTTTCTTGCTGTTTTGAGATCACCATAAGCGAACGCAGCCAAGGGTGCGGGCCTCTGGTCGGGTAGTATCACCTCGATATTGTTATGCCTGAGAAAATCTATCACAGTAAATCCAAGTTCGTGGTCGTTGTAATTGACGTAGCTATCTACAAAGAATGCTACCTTATCCATGGGGTTTTCAAGTTCGCCGATTCTCTCAAGATACTCCCTGCCCTTGACAAGGAACGGACTTTTTTCGAAGCGGGGCATCTTCCTGCGTCTGTCGATCCCGATAGCCTTTTCCATGATCCACCGGACGGGGCCAAGGGCCAGCGCAAAATTGCTGACCGGGGCAAATCTGCTGCCGAGGGCACTCATGATGCGGTTATGCGTTAGGATGTACTCGGGGCGGGTGAGGCCCTTGCGTTTGACGTACTCAGCTCGCGCTTCGACCATCAGCTTGGATATATCCACTCCGGAGGGACACTCCACCGAGCACATTTTGCAATTGATGCAAAGGTCAAGAATCTTTTTGAAGTCGTCCGACTCTAAATCATCTTCCTTTATCAAGCCGGTTATCCATGCGCGCAGGAGATTGGCTTTTGCACGGGAACATGCAAGCTCATCAGCGGTCGCTCTGTAGACCGGGCACATTCTGGCGCCTGGCTGAGTGCTTATGCAAACGCCGTCGCCGTTACATTGCTCGATCTCGAACTTGTACTCGTCGGGCTTAAAATAAAGATTCGTCTCAAGACGTTCGGCTAATACGAGATTTTCGGCTCGGATATCCTTTACCATAACATCGGGGTCATCGTTGATCACCTTGCCTGGATTCATTAGACCATCGGGGTCAAAGGCGTTCTTTATATTCTTTAGCAATTGATAATACTCGTCGCCATACTGCTGTCTGATGAACCCTGCCCGCAGCAGACCGTCGGCATGTTCACCGCTTATGGTTCCTCCGAGGGACCATGCCAACTGAAAGACCTCGGCGGCAATGCTCTGCATCCGGGCGATGTCATCGGGTTTGCTCAGGTCGAGATATGGCCGTACATGCAGTTCACCGTCGCCTGCGTGACCGTAAAATGCCATAGGGATGTCGAATTTTTTGCCGATGGCAACGAGGCCGTCAATGTACTCGGATAACCTGGTATTCTCAACGGATACGTCCTCGATAAAAGGTATGGGGTGGCAATTGCCCTTTTCCGAGTGCAATAGCGGGACGGCGTCTTTACGCGATTTCCAGAGCCGCTTTTGGGCCGATTCATCAAGTATCTTCATTCTCCCACTTGCCAATTCTCCTATGCAGGCGTCGGTCCTACCGAGTTTGGCCTGAAGATGTTCTGCGCTATCGGCTACATGCTCAACGAGGAGCAGAGCCGCACAACCTCTCGGCAGCACATCGGCATACTCTGGAAAGGCTCTGGCGGCCATATCGATCAAGCGTTTGTCCATGAGTTCACAGGCTGCTGCGCCACTATCGACGATTACGGGTACGGCTTTTGCCATGTTCTTGAAGCTATTAAACTCAAACTGGATGAGTCCCTTGCACTTTGGTACGTCCACGGTCCGCAGGGAAAGCTTTGTAAATATCCCGAACGTACCCTCCGAGCCTGCTGTCAACTTTGCAAGATCGATCCTTTCGTCGTGAAGAATACCGGCAATGTCATAGCCGCATCGGTTGCGTTTGGTTTTCGGCAGCGCTTTTGCGATCGTTTCGTCCTGACCTGTAAGGACAGACTGTACTTTCCTTGCAATATCTCCAACCGCCCCGCCGCTTTCGGTATCGACATTATTGGTGAGTTCCACAACGGAGCCGTCAGCCAACACCATCTCGATAGCTTCGATATATTCGGCGATGTAACCGTATTCGAGCGAATGCGCTCCTGTGGCGTTATTCGCGACGACGCCGGCGACGGACGCCCTGTTGCCGCTGGATGGATCCGGGCCGATCTTCTTTCCGTACTCAGCCAGATAAGTGTTGAGATCATCAAGCACTACTCCGGGCTGACATGTGACCGTTTGCCTGCCGTCGCTTATCCCTATGATGTTTTTCATATAACGGGAAGTATCGACGACAATGCCGCGGGTCAGCGATTCACCGGCCAGACCGGTACCTGCGCCGCGACCGACGACAGAGAGATCAGCTTGCTTGGCGAATTTAACGACGGCGGTGACATCGGCGGTGTCGCGTACGGCTACGACACATCGCGGGACGATCTGGTAGATGCTGGCGTCCGTACTGAATGCGACGCGGTTAAAAATATCGACCAGCACATCGCCTTTGATGAGTTTGCTTAACTGTTTTGTTATCTGCTCTGTATCCATCGTGTTGTATCCCCTAAGAAAAAACCATACCGTGAGTATAATCCACCCGAGACACTTATGCAAAACTTATCCCCCTGGAACCGCTCACTGTTTAATATTGCAAGGAAGAACTGACAAAACCGCCAAAAATGTGACGAACTACACGCGTAAAAAGCGAGTATGGCCCATATAACCATCGGTAAAACACGCTTTTTGAATTTATTAGTACAGGATTTGAGGCAATTTGAGTTGACAAAAAATGGCTTTTGGCTACAATAGCCTCCCGTGAGGAATATTTTTGCCAGACACCCTGCGAAAAGGCCTGTCTGATACAGTATAGCGTATTTTGAACGAAAGAGAAAAATGAGTCACAATAAGATAGTAGCGAAGAAACAGCTTTCTGAAAATGTGTTTACCATCGAGGTAGAGGCGAAATTGATAGCCGCTGCACGCAAGCCGGGGCAATTTGTTATTGTCGGGATAAGCGACGATTATGGCGAACGCATACCGCTGACGATAGCGGGTACTGACGTGGCGAAAGGAACTATCACGCTGGTATTCCAACGCGTGGGCAAAACGACGGCGGAGATGGCGGATCTTAATGTCGGCGATGAGCTGAGCTATATCGCAGGCCCGTTGGGCAGGCCGACTCATGTTGAAAAACTCGGTACGGTTGTCTGTGTTGGCGGCGGAATAGGCAATGCCCCGCTACTGCCGATAGCTACTGCCATGAAGGAAGCGGGAAACAAGATCATCAGCATCATAGGGGCCCGAACAAAAGAACTTCTGATCCTCGAAGATGAGTTTGCCGCGATAAGCGACGAGTTGATAGTAGTAACCGACGACGGGTCACACGGCAGGAAAGCATTGGTAACAGAACCTTTGGAAGAGTTTTGCGAAAGCAGTGACAAACCCGCCAAGGTAATTGTGATCGGCCCTGCTGTGATGATGAAGTTCTGCTGTATGACAACCGCTAAGTATGACGTTCCAACGGAAGTATCGCTAAATACGATCATGATCGACGGAACCGGTATGTGCGGCGGTTGCCGTGTCGAAGTCGGCGGTAAAACAAAATTCGTCTGTGTCGACGGCCCGGAGTTTGACGGACATAAGGTCAACTTCGACCAGATGATCAAGAGGCTTGGTGCCTATAAAGCACAGGAAGAAAAGGCGCATCAGGCTTACAAGGACCATAAGTGTAAACTCGATGATAGAATTAACAATTAAATTATTACTTCATTTTGTTTGTGAATAGGAAATAGTAGTGAGTGACGACAAAAAACTTTTGAAAGAATTACTGGAAAAGCAGGCGGCTGGTGAATTGAAACCCAAAGACAGGTTTGCTATACCGTCGCAGGATATGCCGGCTCAGGACGGGGCCGTAAGGCGAAATAATATCAAAGAGGTGGCGACCGGGTATACGGAACTGCAGGCAAGGCTGGAAGCGATGCGATGCGTTCAGTGCAAGAACGCACCGTGCATGGACGGCTGTCCGGTCCGGATACGAATAAAGGATTTTGTCGTTGCCATAGCAGACGGCAAATACAAAGAAGCCCTTGCGATCATAAAGGAAAACTCTCTTCTGCCTGCGGTATGCGGCAGGGTATGTCCGCAGGAAGTACAGTGCCAGGAGACATGCACCGTCGGTAAACGCTTTAAGGATCCGACAAAGGCTGTCGCTATCGGCAGGCTCGAAAGATTCGCGGCAGATCTTGCCATGGATGAAGTATCCGTTCCGGCCGTTGCGCCGGAAACGGGCAAAAAGGTCGCGGTAATCGGTTCAGGGCCTGGCGGTATTGTCGCTGCTCGCCTTCCATGTTCATAAATCGCGGCAAGCCGGCACCGACACCGATATAGACCGCGTCGAATCCGTCCTCTTTCATAAGTTGCTCGATAGTGCGAGTTCTGCCGACGATAAAGTTGCACACGATATCCACGCCCATTTTACGAAGTACGTCGATCTCTTTTTCTACGATAGCTTTCGGCAACCGAAACTCCGGGATACCGTAAACCATAACCCCGCCGGGTTTATGAAACGCTTCAAATATGGTAACTG
>DRGS01000092.1 GCA_011053245.1 Phycisphaerales bacterium | reverse complement strand
ATCTGCCCTTTGCCAATACTGTTGAGAACGGCAATCGCCGAAAACGTCGTTCCAAGGTCTATGCCTGCAAGATTACTCATTTTCCCATTCCTTAAAAAACATCACCACAGATCAAGTGTAAAGTTTGACCTGCGCGGTTCGCACGATTTTCTCGTCATTTTCATTAAGTACATATTTATATCCGCATCTAACTACATTGGCGACCATCCCGGAAAGCTCAGCGTCATCGCATGGCTCTCTTTCCCGGATCGCTTCGGAGAGTTTTTCCTGTCCCTTATAACTCTTGTCGGTTTCGGGCTCGAACTGCTCGACACCGCTGGATTCGAGAGCGAATACAAGCTCATCCCGAACATCTTCAAGGTACCCGAACTCCTGGCCCTCATCAGCGAGTTCCTTTATTCGCCCCTCCAGGTTATCCACACATCGGATGATCCGCAGGCAGAAGCGTTTGATGATCGTCCAGTCGTATCCTTCCTGCAACTGGCGCACCCGGTCCTGCTGTTGTGCCGCGAATTCGCGTATAGCCGAAACCTCTTGTGTAAGTTCACTGAGGCCGTTTGAAGCCGGCTCGGTTACCGCAACAACTGGTTCTGTAACAGGTTCATCTGAAAGCAGCATCGCCGCCGCCTTAGGTTCGATGGGCATATGTGCGAAATTGACCGCTTCGTTGTAAGGCCGGATTCCCTTTATCCTAAGCATATCCTTCAAGCCCTGACGGGTATGCTCTTTATCTTCCTGTACCTCTTCTTCGAGGTTCTCATCGGGCGGGCACTGGATGTCATCTGCATCCATAACGAATTCAAAATCAGCTTCTTCGCTTTCCTCGCTATCCTTGCGGCCCTTGAATTTATTTATCGCCGCTCCTATGCCTGCTTTGACGCCCCATCCAAAAACGATACTCAGAACTGCCAGCACGCATACCGAAGAGGCGATCGCAACGTCATTCAATATCATTTGTTTTTGCTTATAGGAATTGACCTTCTCTTGCCAGCCGGATCCATATACAAGGTCAGCCGAGAAGGGCACTTCACCCTGTCCGCTTGCAAGACCTGCAAGATTCGCCTTCAACCTGCCAGCCTGATTTTCCAGAGTTTGCTCGTCGTTGTTGAGGGAAAACATTCCAGGCGCAAGTGGTGAGTCGGCTTTTTCGTCGGCACTCAGTTGGTCCCACTGTGAATACTCATTGAGTATATCTTCCACATCGCTGCCATACATAGCCTTATAATGGGCGGTCTCCCGGTCCTGATGGATTTTCTCAAAAACAACCCAGCCCAAACCGGCACCGCCGATGGCGACAAGGATCGATAACCAAATAATACATCGTTTATTCATAGCTTCTCATACCAATTACAAATTAAAAAGTCGGCTTATTTGCCAAAAAACACATATTTCGCGCAAAACTCACTCACGCATCTAAAACTTAAGAAACAAAACCCCCTCCGTCAAACCAAACAAGAAAAAAATAAAAACCCACAACAATTATAGGACCTGAAAAACAGTAAACCACGGAATTGTCATTGCGCCAACTCGTAGGATGGGCAATTTATTGCCCATCTGTCAAGCTGTCATTGCGAGGAACGAAGTGACGTGGCAATCTCTGACTCAACGAATTTCGCAAACCTCTACTTCTTAATACCCCCATAGCAACCAAATCGTAGGGTGTGAAATGCTTTCTTTCACACGCGTTATATCCCCCCTACAATTTCCCCTTACCTTTTCCCACACCCACACGACCCTGAAAGGGTCGAATAAAGCCCCATAGGGCGCCATGATGTAGCCTCGCCCAAAGGGCGTGGTATAAAGCAATGCAAAAAACAAAACGAGCCCGTGCAGCGGGCGACATAGAAAGCCCCCCTTGCCTGCCTGCCGCATCGTAGCTAAATAGCGAAGACAGACGCCCCGAAATCTCAAAAAATACAAAAAAAAGCGTTTTTTTAAAAAAATATTGCAAAAATTGAAAAAATCGCGTCACACTTTGCCATCTCGTGCTTCCATATATATAGAAACCTCAAGATTTTACCGATTTATGTAAAAAAAACCTTGAATATACGATATTATTTGTTATAATACCGATAAGCGATAACACCGACATCCAGTGTTTATTTCTAAGAGGCCAAGCACATATCGAAAACAGGAGATATTAACCGGGAAGCAACTTAATTTTGGAGGTACAGGAACATGAAGAAGTTATTTGTAATAATTCTGGTAGTAACCCTTGCAAATTTTGCTCATGCGGCTTTGTCAATGTCAGCATCCGGTCCAGGCGTCACCCACACTGGTGGCAATAACTACCAAATTGATGAAGGTACCATAGCTGCCGTGGACGTCATTTCCAGTACTGGTAGTGATTCTGGCATTCTGTCTCTTACAAACTGTCCAACTTTTGCGACTTTTGTTAATCTGCCCCCCGGCGCATATAATGGGGCCGTTATCGGTAGTCCTTCTAATTGTGACATTGATTTCATGAATTTTGGTGGCGGTTCAGGTATTCAGGTTTCCGCCGATGTTCAGGCCAATGGTACTGACACACAAACCTTTAGCGTCGAACTGTACGATGGGGGCTTCTCTCTAATAGATCAACTGAATTTTACTATTGTCCATGTTCAGCCGCTTACTATTACATATAACGCAGATACCTATGCCTATGCACACGCGGCAGTTGATCACGATGCTGACTCGGGCACTGATACAGATACATCATCCAACAGCAGTTGTACTTCGTTGGTGTCAGCCCATTCTTTGTATGCTGAGGGAGACTGCATGGACGACTCGTTATATTTTGAGACTCAGGATAGTTCGGTTGATGTCGGTGTTGATGTACAACTCAATTCAAATGGAGCGTCACTAATATCTGATATTTACGGTTGGGGAGAATGGTATTGGTATGATTGCTATGGGTCTGACTCTGGCGATGACGGTGGCGACGGCAACGGTAATGCTACGCTTACCGGTACGATCACTATGCGTATTCCAAATGGTTTCTTGCAGGATTCACCGGGCCTAAGGCTTGCTGGTATTGCTTTGATCACCGGCAGCGCCCCGGCTGGGTGGGATACATACAGTTGGTATCTCAAGATATGGGACACCGACCCTGCCAGCCCTCTAATGCTGCTAAATGCCTCCCAGCCTTCAGCTCAATTAAGCGTCTTAGCGGGGCAGGTGCTGAATTTCGAATTCTACAACGAAGCATTTGTAGATGAGAGTACCGAATGGCCAAGCGGCGGATTAAACACAAATGTCACGGTAGATCTAACTCTGGACGTACCCGGCACTGCTGATATTGATGGCGACGGTAAAGTTACCATAGCTGACTTTGCGATCCTCGCATCGCAGTTCGAAGATGTCCCCGGCACACCCTCAGCGGACATAGCTCCGGAGATCAGGGACAACTTCGTAGACTTCCAGGACTTGCAGTTGCTGGCACTGAGTTGGATGTATGTAGAGTAAATTTAGGATATGGTAAGTTAAGCCGTCTTGGCGCCAAAGCCGGTTTCTTCGTAGCTTTAGCAAAGTAGGATTGCGGGATATAATCTGAGGAGAACTAAAGGGGTCAGGAGAACTAAAGGGGTCAGACCCCTTTTTGGGCTCAACAAAAAATCCGTGTTAATCCGAGAAATCCGCAGTTAAAAATCTTCCAAATGCGCTTGCACTATTCTGCTACTGACCAAAAAAATAAAAATTTTTTACTCCTTACCCAACAACGACTTACCGTTTTCAACCACCAAAAAAATCACCGATTTTTGCATCAAACGCGCATGTTCGTGCAAAGTATAGAGGGGGTATGTTTTTTTGAAACAGATAAAAATGAATACAGAAAATGAAAATAAACGTGAATTTATGACTAAAACGCGACATTTTGAATTTGGCACAAAAACCGGCTCTTTTCAGGGAATTCCTGTATTTTTTAAAATACTTCTTCTGGGAAGCAAACCCAATTTCCCAACTCAGAGAATCACTGCAAACTCTTGCAAAAGAGGAACTTACAACGATTTACACCCCCAAACCAACAAAAAAAGCAAACCCAATCCAAACCCAATCCAAACCCAATTTTTAGTCCGCCGACCTGTCGGTGTGGTTTTTAAAAAGCGTGGAGCGCGAGCGACACGACACGATGGGAAAAAGTATCAAAAATTCAGATTTGTTTTACTGGATTTGTTTTATGAGCAGTGTCAGGTCGTCGACGTCGATCTTGCCGTCCATGTTGATGTCGCCCGTAACATAACCATCATCAGAGTCGATCTCTTTGCGGATCCTGCCAAAGAGTATCATGACATCATTGATGTCGATCTTGCCGTCGGTATTGAGATCGTACCACCAGAGTTGATCTCCTTGGCTCGGCTGGGCCGCTTGCCAGGCGATGCCGTAACGCTCTACGGTTTCGCTGTCGTCATTTTCGCCCGCGATAACGACTATCTCATAGCTGGTGAAATTGGGGTCGGCAGGGCAGTATATGTGTTCGACGTTATCGTTTTTGCTGTCGCTGTGATCGATCATGTACCCGCTGTTCGGGTCATTTGCGTCGACTGCCCAAAGTTCGATCCGCAGGTCGCTGTCGAGTTTGGTTTGCGCCTCAAACGGATATGCATTTTCGTAATGCCGGTTCCAGACCAGGGTTGCGGTAATGAACTGTCCCGCAGGTTCTGCGATGTCGATCTTATAAATGTTTTCTTCATTGCCGACCGTATTATTATCCCAGCCGATATTCTCTGCATTACCGGTTCCCTGCTTGCCTGCTACGAGATGGTCGTATGCACCTCCAGCATTTATCGCCCCTGCGCCTTGTCTATGATCCAGTACTGCCGTATGGTCATCGTCTTTGGAGGCCTTGCCTTTATGCCAGTAGGCAAGTTTCGTCGCCGAGTTCATCAGTATTGCTTTCATGACACAGTTGCTGCCTGGGCCGGTTGCTGCTTGGGCCAGTTCCGGTTGCTGCTTTGCTTTTTGCACGAGCAGGCTTACGGTTCCTGCCACGACGGGTGTAGCGAAACTGGTCCAATCGCCGGTTTCAGCGTATCCGTCCGGGCTGGACGCGTCCGGTGTAATGCAGTTGCCAGGCGCTACGATGTCGGGCTTGCAGCGGTTGTCGTCGGTAGGCCCGCTGCTGGAATGTTCGCTGCTGGCAAGTGAGAAAATGTTCAAACTGTCGGCGACCTCATCGCTGTTTATTGAGTCGATCACACCTACGCCGATGACGTTTGCTCCGGCGGCAGGGTACAGCGTAGGGTCGTAAACATTGCTTCCGTTGCCGATCCCGGCTATGACTATGAGTCCGTCGCGCTCGGCCATCGACTCCAGACCGCGTGTCCACCAGTCGCTGAATATCTCACCCATGCTCAGCGTTAGTACATCAGTGTTTGGATCCACAGCGGGATAGATGTAATCACTTAAAAAGCTTTGGAACTCATATACGGTCAGGTCGGCTTCCGGTGCTGCGCCTTCATAATGGAAATTGCCAAGATCGGGATGAAAACCGTTCGGATCGCTGCCCGCGAGTATGCCGCCGATCGCCGTAGCGTGGCTGGATATATCCTCAGCGGTGAACTGCGGATCGTCGTCGCCGGCGAAAACGATATTGCTATTAGTAAGGCAGTTGTGTGTGACATTTATGCGATAATCGTTCTGGGGTTGATCGTCGAGATATGTGAAGCTGCGGCAGATGGTTGCGATCCTGGTTCCGGCACCGGTTAAGGTCGGGTCGTTTTCGCGAAGCTGGTATGTGCCGGAGTAGTACAATGAGGTTGGCTGATACAACTCGGCGGTATCGCCAACGGCTAAGGTATGGGCGCAGGGCAACATCAGCATCGCGACAGCCAACGCTGCCGGCAGGGCACTTGCTCTGAATTTTTTGCCGCTAATATCCAATGTCATCCCACTCAATAGTAAAATTTTTTGTCACCCACACAGACCGAAAACTATATATAGACAGATATTTATTATACCAGAATAATCGGCTAAAATCAAGGCTTTGATTAGCAAATCCGTCTCGATTGTTGCATAAACTCCATTTTTGGGCGTTATTTTGGGCTTATCCGGGTATTCGCAGGCCAGAGGCGCCCCTGACACCTCTGGCCTGCAACATATCTGAGCTTTATAGTATTACTCAACTTCCAGGTCGTCGAAGTACTTTGTCCCCGAAGACATGGACCATAGCCCGACGGTCCCCTTAGTTGATCGACCGGTGTTTGCGTCCTGACATTCTATCTGCCAGTTGCCCGGTTCGGTTGTCCCGTCCTGCCAAATCTTTGCGCGGATCTCGGTTTGCGTGCCGGTGTCTACAACCTCGATCACGAATCTGTACCAGATATTGGCTACTGGTTTGACGCCGCTGCTGGTATTACCTGATGTGATGGACGTCCCGTGCGGTGAGATATGGAACGACCCGGACCCGTATCGTCTCAGCCGGTAATACTTGTCCGAATTGGGAAAATCACTGAAAAATGTCAGACCGATACCGGCACCGGAACTGGCTATCATCATTCTTCCCCGGTATTGGTAATTCGTCCAATCCGTACTTTGACCGGCAACGTAATGGGAGTGAATGTTTGTCGATGACGAGTTGGTCCCGAACGCTTTATTGCCGCTTGCATCCATTACCTTAAACACACTGTCATCTTGTGCGAGGCTGTTGCCCGATCCTGTATCGAACCAGCCCAGCGGATCGTCACCGGCTTGGTAAGCATTGAAATTTTCACTGTATATCGCAGTGCTGATGCTCGTGGTGAATGTAAGGTCCGCCGATACCGCTTCGTTGCTGCTGGCGTCGGTGCATGTCACCTGGTAATGATAGAGCGTGCCGGGCAGAAGATTAGTAAGCGTAATGCTATGGTTGGTCTTCATTCCGCCGTCGGTGCTGCCGTTTTCGTAGGCTGTGGTTGGCCCGCAAGATACGCTGCTCGTTGCCGGTTCGTTAGTTGTAAATGTTATTGTCGCACTGCCGCCGGACGGGGCAGCCTGAATATTAGTGACCACCGGCCCCGTTGTGTCGGGCGTGGTGGTCGTGAAGGTAAGGTCGGCTGTCTCTGCGCTGTTACCAGCGGCGTCTTGAGAAGTGACCTTGTAGTGGTATATGGTACTCGCTGTAAGCGATGTCAATGTGATGCTGTGGTTGGTAACGAGGGATCCGGTGCTGACGCTGCCGTTTTCGTAGGCTGCGCTCGGCCCGAAAGCAACGCTGCTTGTTGCCGGCTCATCTGTGGTCCATGTTACAGTTGCGGCAATATCGCCTGCTGCTGCCTGAACATTGCCGATAATCGGGTCAGTGGTATCAGGGATGACTACTTTGGGCACTACCTGAAGGTCGTCGAAATATCTTGTTCCGGAATACATACTCCAGAGGCCAACGGTACCTTCGGTTAATCTGCCTGCGTTTGCGTCCTGACATTCTATCTGCCAATTAGCTGGCTCGGTTGTTCCGTCCTGCCATATCTTTGCCCGTATTTCCGTTTGTGTATCGGCATTTTCAACCTCGATCACGAATTTGTACCAGATGTTGGGCTGTGGTTTGACGCCGCTGCTGGTATTGCCGGAGGTGATGGACGTCCCATGCGGTGAGATATGGAATGACCCGGATCCGTATCTCCTCAGCCGGTAATATTTATCCGAATTGGGAAAATCACTGAAGAATGTCAACCCGACACCGGCACCTGAACTTGTTATCTTCACTCTGCCTTTATATTGATAATCTGTCCATTCGTGGCTTTGCCCGACGACGTAATGAGAGTGGATATTTGTCAATGACGAGTTTGTCCCGAATGCCATGCTATCACCTGCGTTCATTATCTTGAACAAGCTGTCATCTTGTGCGAGACTATTGCCCGCCTTAGTATCGAACCATCCCGGCGGATCGTCTCCCGACTGATACGTCCCGAATCCGTCACTGAAAGCGGCGACGGTGGCAACGGTTGTAAATACAAGATCCGCTGATTGTGCCGCATTGCCGCTTTCGTCGGTGCCTGTCACCTGGAAGTGATATGTCGTGCCGGACTGAAGATTATTCAGCGTAACGCTGTGGTTGGTTACGAGGCTACCGTCGGTGACGCTTCCGTTTTCGTATGCTGTTGTCGGTCCGCAAGCGACACTGCATGTAGCCGGTTCGTCCGTTGTAAATGTGATTTGCGCGGTGGTTTCGGTTGTCACAGTCTCGATATTTCCGATCACCGGTGGTGTAATGTCAATTACCGGCATGTGCTTGAGCATAACGGACGTCATCGCATAGCCCGCTGGGCCACCGAAAGAATCGTCATGTTCGGCTATGACCGAGAAGCTTCCGTCGCTGGCGGTTATTTCTGTCCATCTGGCGACATAACCGTTGGTCGTGTTTGCCCCGAAACCAACCGATACGGAATCTTCGCTGTTTATGTAGACCCCTGAACTGGAAGCCTGTGTGTAGGTATCGGCGTCCCACAATGTTAGCATACTTACGCGGTTGGCGTAGCCTGCCTGAGCGTTGTTGTATGTCATCGCTAATTCGTATTCCTTTGTGGGATCGAGATTGTCGAATGTTATCATGAAATAGTCGTCAGGAGCGATCATTTCATAGCCGCCACTGCCGTCTACGATACCTCCGAATGTCATCTGCGCATCTGTCAGTGAGCCTGAGCCGTCCCCTTCACTGACGGGGGTTTCAATGTCCATGGTAACATTCATAGTTACATCCAGGTCGATGCCCGTGTCAAAATCTTTAAGTGTCCAATTGACATACGGATGAATTGCCGGAGGTATATAATCCGGTGTATAAGGCGGCGGAACGATGGCTGTAACGTTTTCATGGTTATTGTCATTTGCCTGAGCGTTGAGATCTATGTAGGCCGCAAAACGCTCCGGTGGGGGAAACCAGTTATCTTCCGGAACGACCGGTGCAGCGGTATTGAAGAAATAATCTATATAGCAGTCAAAATCGGGCGAAGCTGTCCTGATAGCGTTGCCGGCAAAGGGCCCGACCGAATTAACCGTCATCGGATAACTGAAGCTAAGGCTTTCGATCCATGTGAAACCGTCATGAGAGTACCACTGCGTCCATACATCGCCTTCGCGTCTGACCCGCATGTAGATCGGATTTGCGTTTGGATTGATGTCAGGGATCACCTTGTTTTTCTTGACCGATACCGAATAACCCTTGAATCTCGCGACAAAATTTCGTACGTTTCCGCCGTTGCGGTAGAAGTCAAAACGCAAATAGTTGTCCGGATCCTGTTCGATAATAATACCTTCGAGCTGGTATGTTTTGTTAAGATCCGATTCGAATTTGACTTCCACTTCGAAATCAACGTCAAGTGTTTCCTGCATTATCCTCGCCGAGTCGTTCCCCGATTTCCACACATCATGCCCCGTACCTCCGGGTACCGATAGCGTCAGCCATGCATCCTTAGTGTCGGTTCCGACAAGTTCATAGCTACAGTCGCCGACCGGATTATGGAATGTCCATGTGTTCGGATCAAGAGATTCGGAATTAAAGTCATCCGAGACGATCCCCGAGTTTTCCGGCCCGGTGGTCACGAAGGTCATGTCATTCAAACTCGAAATAACACCGTCTGTGTCGACAGAGGTGACCTTGAAATGATACAGAGTGTTCGGCAAAAAACCGGTTAAAGTTATGCTGTGCGAAGTTACATTTGCAGCGTCATATGCACTGTCTGTGTAATTGCTCGATGTCCCGTATTCGACAAAGCTGTCCGAAGGCAGTCCGGTGTACCAGTTTACCGTTGCGGTCGTATCGGTTACATCGACGCGTATATTTTTCATTCCGATCGGAGTGATCTCGACCTTGCCGAAACTGGCGTTGGCGTAATGAGCGATAAGCATCAGTGAACCCGCCGCCGGCTCTGCTTGCTGCGCCTCGCCGACTATGTCCCAGTTGACAGGTTCGGCCTGCCCTTGCTCCCAGACCTTCATACTATAGATATCGCCCTGGCCGTCCATTGTTTCGACGCGGGCCCGGAGCATATATGTGGTTCCGTATACAAGCTCTTTTACCTTAGTGCCGAGAATGGCGTTGTCGTTTCCGAGTATCTCCAGCAGGTCCCTGCGGAACCATGTAACTGCTCCGAGCGGGAACCAGCCTGTCTTAGGCTGCCAGCCTGACAAAGGGCTATCAGTGTGACCGGTCCAACGAAGAAGCACTCCAACGCCGCCGCTGTAACCCATGCCATCGTATATAGTGATCGGCACGAGTACTTCATAGTCGGTCCAACTGACATCGCCGATAGCAACAAGACGGTCATAACCGCTTACGGCAGTGAGAACATTATCGCCTTGCAGTAACCATCCGCCATCGACAACCTGCGCCACTTGCGAAATTTCCGTAACGCTGCCCCAGTTGGCGACGAACGGAAGCGGCCAGATATTGGAGCTGTCGAAAGTAACATTTACCTGCTGAACGGTTTGCTCGAAAGCCGTGTCGGTAGCGGTGATCGTCACTACGTTATTGCCTTGGGCCAGGTCGTCGCATAGAATATCTATATTGAAATCGCCAGTGTAGGCCAGACGTCTGCCGTCCGGTCCGATCGACAAGTCAATTTGCGAGCCGCCGTTTAGCGAGTAGGAAAGCGAGGTTATTGAATTGGATCCGGAGGCATTGCCGAAGATATTTATGTATTCCTGCGGTTTGCCGATGTGACCGAAACTCTGGTCCAAACCGTACCAAACGTCAATGAACGGCTGGGCGTAAACCGATACACTGATTAGCGAAACAAATATAACGACACTGATGGCGATCCTGCGTTTGCTTGTACTTGACATTTTAGTCCTCTCCTGAAATTAGCCCGTGGGCCATAGCCAAAAATTCGATTCGTTCATTGACAGACAGATCGGTAACGTAATAAGTGTCTGTTCTACAAAAAATTAAGTTGTCGCCAAACCCCCAAAATTACAGTTGTGCGATAACGAATAATGCCGAAAGTTTAGTGCTTTAGTGTGACATCTGAAAGCGGGAAAGTCCTGATTTAGCCATGCTGAAATCCTTACCGCATAGTCAAAGTGCAGGGGTGGGCGTTTTTTTGAATGTTTTCAGGGTTTTTGTTTTGCATAGAGCATATATGATGGTATTATATCGATGTTGAAAGTTGTTGGAAAGTTTGCGTGTATTTTGGTGTACAAATATTTATAATATCATGTAACCGATTTATTAGCAAAGAGTTAACATTTACCTCTGGCAGTTCATAACCGGTGGATAAGTTATATAGATGGAGAGGTGTCCGAGTGGCTTAAGGAGCAGCCTTGGAAAGGCTGTGTAGGGCTTGTCTCTACCGCGGGTTCGAATCCCGCCCTCTCCGTTAGGTTTTTTGTATGTTTTTATAATTATCTTATTGACAAGGAGTTAAGAATCTTTTAAAATTACCAGAAGCTTGTTTGTGAAAAAAATTGTGAAAGATTTTAGATAGCGAGGTTTATGGTAATGGCAAAATTGACTCAATCAAAAAGTCAGGGGACTGCAAATAAGCCACATGCAGGCTCCTCTGTAAAACGGCAAAAGGCCAAGGGTTCTGATCGCACTCGGTATATTAAAGTAGCTCGCTTGGGTAAGGTTACTATCTATCGTCGCGGCAGAAGTTACTGGATATACTATCGGGACGGTGGCAAAAGCATCCGCAAAAAGGTTGATGGTAATCTGGCTACAGCCAGAGCCACAGCAAGCCATGTAAATGTTTATCTGGAACAGGGTCGTAGCAGCCCTTTCAGTTTTCAAACCAAACCTATTGCACAGGTGGTCAAAGATTTCCTCGAACATTGCAGGGATGTTCGTGCCTTGAGGATACGAAGCGTAAGACGCTACCGGGCAGCCCTTGAGCATTTTCTTGACTTTGTTAATTCTAAGCCGCACCTGTGTAATATCGATCAGGTAAAAGAGTCCACTGTTGATGAGTTCGTCCGGTATCTGCGAAAGAAAGAACGTGTACGCAACGGCGATAAAACCGGCTCTAAAGGCAAGTACAAGACCGGCGGCATAGTTTTTATTCTATCTACCTGCCGCACATTATTCAACTATGCCCGCAAGTGCCGTTTACTATCACCCTATGAAGAAAATCCTTTTTCAAGCTTTCCTATTGAAAAGATGCGAACCCGCCAATCATCTTCGGTTGATTTATTAAACGGCAGTGAACTTTCGGAGTTTTTTAAGGCATGCGACGACTGGCAGTTTTCCTTGCTCTTTATTCTCAGTTTATACGGCATGAGGGCAGGTGAGTTGGCGCATATGCTGATTTCAGATGTGGATTTATCAGGTGAGAGATTTTTTGTCAGGGCCAAGCCTGTTATGCTTTGGTTCACAAAGACGAGCAGGGAAAGGGTCTTGCCGATCATCCCACAGGTTAAGCCCTTATTTGAAAAATTAATAGGTGATCGCAAAGAGGGATTTTTATTCCTGTCCCGACTGCATACTGAGGGCCAACGGGAAACATACAGCTTTGGCAGCAGAGCAAAAATGGAAAATTGTATTTCAACTATGGTTGATGAACTAAAGGATGGTAAATCCAGCCTCTCGGATGAAGAGCTTTTTAATCTTACAAAAAGGATATTGCATAGACTCGGTAAAGTACGTGAAGATAAGATTCGATTAGAGTTTATGGATGTAGCATCCCAAATTGGACGCTCTGATGTTACTATGGTGCATTCTCTAAGGCACATGTTTGCAACACTGGCTGAGGAGAATGGCCTTAATCCTTTGACAGTCCAGACTATTCTTGGGCATTCGAGATTAGAGATGACACGTTACTATACTCATACAGGCCTGGAGGCTAAGAAATCCGCGGTTCAAGACCTTTTGATGGGGAAGAATGGACTGGATCAGATTCTAAGTGGGCGGCTGGCTTCCACTGATGATACTTTGAGCGATGGTACGTCTTCCGGGACAAGTGTCAGCTGATAACCATTCATCGATTTGGCGACGATGGAATCTGACAACCCGTCCCTTTTTGGAATGCGGGATATACTTCTGGCTGACCCAGTTGCGAATGGTTCCGGGGCTGAGTGATAGGTACTCTGCTAACTGTTTGACTGTCAGCCAGGGCGAGTTAACATGTTTTTCTTTTTGTGTAGACATTTTTTAATGCATCACATTTTCTAATATTTGTAACTTGTTCTTTATCCTTAACAATCAAAACTAATCACTACAAGATGGGCAGAAACGATAACCGCAGTGGCGACAGATACTGTTGACATTCTGGCCGACAACAACAGAACCACACCGGGGACAAAACAGAAAGCCTGCATTGTCATCTTGGACTATTTGCTGTTTAGATAAGTTTGGTGCAAATTGAGCTTTGTGGCTGTAGGCTTTAGTCTGGTTTGTTTTTTCCATTATCAAACTGCCTTTCAGATATTTCATCAAAGCTTGGTTTTCATAATAATAGTATATCAGAGAATCTTGCTATGCCGCATATTTCGAACTTATTAGTTGATGATTTCTGCAACACCACAGAATTTCATTAAAATGGTTTCTTGTTGATACATTTTCAGTGTTCTTCAATAACTTGCGTAGGACTCAATGATATTAAAAAGGCCCGCTGTGCGTAACACAAACGGGCCGTTGGGTAGAGGAGGAGTTCAATTATTGAGTTCTTAGCCGGGTGTAGACTCTTCGGTGTCTTTGGGGCTCTTTAGCGAGATGAACTCAAACGCTTTCTGAGCTACGAGGACTAACTTTGGCAGGTCATCCTGGAAGTAATACTGGGTATCAGCATAGCTGCCGTCTTCCTTGCGAAATTGCTTTTGGATTCGCACAGAATGCTGAATTACAGTCTGTCCGTCCTTTTCCGTTTCGTCTCTCCAGACACTTGCCTGGATGCCGCCAGCACGGAAGGTCTTGACTGGCTTTGACTTTTCTTGTTTAGCCATAGTTTTGCTCCTTTTCTAAATTTTACATAGATTGACAGAGAGAGACTTATAGCCTCTCTCTGCCTGCTTGTGTCAGTCGAAAATATTTTTCAACTTTTTCAGGTCAAATTTTTTCTCAGGTACTTTTGCCGGTGACTCAACGTCTACCTGCCTGGATTCAACATGCCTGACCTGTACCTGCTGAGGTGCTCTGGTTGACAAGGTGTCTACTTTGTGATTCAACTCGGCAAGCAACTGCATGAACTTTTGCAGTACCAGAGGAGAGGCAGGACTTGGCCGGGCTATCTGCATTGCCTGACTTGTGAACCTGCCGGTTTGACCAGCAATTGCTAAACTATTACTATTCATCTGGATATCTCCTTTCTGGCGGAATATTACTCGAATTGCATACGGGGCAACCAGGCCGCCTCTGGCTGCTCTCAAAATGTATACCCGGACCGTCCGGGCTTAATTGTTGTCTTGTGTTTGCAATGTAAATAAGATTCTTTGAAGTATCCCATCGTGTGATTTCCTGGCCGGTAACTTTGCTGTACATAATGTCGACAGCGATTCTTGCTGCTTGCTGAGCGACAGTCATAATGTCCCAGCTATTAGCAGACTCACTGTGGAGTTGGTGGATATCACTGGAATCTTTAATATCAAGTGTGCAACGCAGACAGGGTGTGACAAAAGGTATTGATACAGCGATATGGCCACTCTTAGCACCGGCGTGCATCGCTACCTGAATAAATTCCACCATCGGATAGGCAAGATCACTTATTCTGAGTATTTGTTTTGGGTCATCAATGGCTGAGATGACAACCAATGGCCTTGCGAACATAGCTTGGAGTTCTTTGGCGGGTATCTCGCCGACATCAAAGGGCAGTGGGTTTACTTTTGTTCCCAAGAAATCTCGTTCGAGCTTACGTTTCATAGCTTCAACCTTGGGAAGGCCAATCAGTGTCGGGTCATAGATTGTTCTGCCGCCATAAGTATGTTTAAGCTCGACATCCTTGGGGTCAATAATATTGGTTATTAGTTTTGCCGGGCCAAGACAATAGAGCAAATGGCTGCCAACAGAGCCGGCTCCACAGAGCACGATCTCATAGCCAGCAAGCTTGTCTATATCAAATGTATCGGTATCGTATCTGGTCATATCTTTGCCGGAAGCCTGCTTTATTGCAAAATCAAAGATTTCCTCATTCACTGAGGCCAAATGTGCGTTCTGAGCCAAGAAAAGCTTAAGCTTGTCAGGTGAACATCTTTTCAGTTTACCATTGGGTAATTTGATGTATCTTGATTTCATTCCGATAGCCTTTTGGCTGTTTTACGAAGCCTTCGAAGCCTGGGCAAAAGCAAGTCAGCCTGTACCAGGCATTCGTTAACTGCGGCTTCATCAATTAAAGAAAACCGTCTATCCTGTTCTGCACTTTCTTTGCAAAGCATAGAGAGAAGGTCATTGAGTTTGGTCATGACTTGTTCTTCAACAATGACAAGGTTTCGGGCAAAGGTCGATTCGATAAATACCAGTTCACGGAAATTACAGCGAAGACTTGATGCTACAGACTCATAGTCAGCGCCTAAAGCAAGTGTCTTGCCGGTAAAGGATTGACAGGTAAAGCCTTTATCATTGACGCCGAGCAACTCTGTGACAATGGCCTTGACCAGCACACGCTTAAGTTGCCTGTCAGTGGGATTCGGGCCGACCATGATAGCACAGGCGGGATAAACTCCTACATCGATAAGCTTTTTCCAGCTATCAGGGGTATCCGGAAGTTCCAGACGATTGATGGACGGTGTAAATGAAATGTCACCCCTAAACTGCACAATGTTAAAGTTGTCAATATCCGGATTGACTGCGATTTCCCATTTATTGGATTTTCTGTCGAGGCTTTCAAGGAGTATTCGTATCGGCTCAACATGTTTTTCAGAAGGAACATTGGCAGCCTTGATCCAGTGGATTTCTTTGGTAGCCTCACCTTCGGTAGGAAGCCTTCCCTGACTTTGCTGAATGAGTTGTGTGAAGATTTCTTTGCGGACTTCAGGATCAGGATGAATACGCATGAATTCGCCGATTACATCCTTACTTTTTACCACCGGCTCAAAGATAGAATTACAAAGCCCGCAAAAAATGCGGCTTATTTCATTCATAGAAGATTCTGTCAGTACCGCAAAAGTATGATATTTATTCAGGAACAATGTTCTTATCTGCTCAATGAACTTTTCCTGTCCGCCGCATTGTTGTATATAACCGGCAATAAAACCTTTCAGATATTCAGGAGTTGAGATTTCGTAGCCATTCGGGGCCTGGAAGACCGTGGAGTTGTCGGCGATTACCTGGGCTTGGTTCCTGCTGTGTTGACTGATTTGCTCCAGTTTATGGATTGTTGCCAACAGATGCCCGATCTGTTTGTCCATAGACTCTATCAGGGGCATAAGGACATCTTGGACAGCGATATTACAGGCCAACTGCTCCAGGTTAAAGCTGATTAAGGCACAGCCGGAATCTTCAATGACAGATATAACACTACGCAGTTGAATAAGATGTGGAAGTCGTAAGACCGGGTTAAGTTTTTGAATATGCTGAATCCTGTCTGAGGCTTCGGCAAAAATTTCCTGGTGAGGCTGGATGGAATCCTGAAGCTCATTATTTTTCTCTAAGAGAACCTGTAGGGATCTTTCAGCAGATAATTTCAGGAACCGTAGCAATTGCAGAGCCTCCGAGAGGCCAAGGGGACTTCGCATCAGATGACTGATGTGTTTTTCCAGGGCTTTCATCGCAGAGTGCAAGTGATTTTGAGCCTGCCCCCTCATTATTGGCTCAAAAAAAGTTTGGATGTCTGTACTTAAAATTGTGTTTACAATGTCCTGTAAAAGATTTGCTTTGCTCAAACCTGAAGTTTTGCCTGTCCGGTCTTTCAAACTTGCCAGGGCTCTGTCACAGACAGTCTCACCAATAAGTTCCTGCGGTTGCAGGATGTCCCTGCTAAGCTGATTTTCCTCTTCAGACTCAATAATTTTCATGGTTCTGGCAAGGGAAGCGGAATCGTTTAGAACTTTATCGAAGTCAGCTTCAGCCAGACAGCTTTCGGCAAAGCATGAACTTGCTATATTGTTGCAATAATTGATAACTCTGCTGCTATCTCTGCTGATAGAGGATGTGGAAGCTGTGTAAATACACTTTGGATCCTGATATTCATTGTATTTCCATGTCTCGATATCGCATAGACGCTCCAGGAGATTGCGGCCACCGGGGGTGTTTCGAATAAAATGGTCCAGATGACCCTGATGACAAAGAAGCCGATCAATAGTGCCAATATTACCGTTAGGATTGATATTGGAAAACATCTCCATACGATCAAAAGGAACTTGCTCGATAACGCCTGTGGCAGGGTTTACATAGGCTCCGGTACCTTTTGCCCGCAGGATTTTGAGGGTAACTAATTCATTCAGGTCGGACCTTTGACAGTTTTGGGTAGATAAGTTACCACGGCAGAGGACACTGACAATGATTTTGGCTTGTACACCAGCTTGCTTCGCACAGGATTGAACAATCCTATCCAGGAACCTGTGGACAGAGCCGCTGCCGGTAGCTCCGGCGGTGGAGAATATCAAGCGAACAACTATTCGGGACTGCTGGGTGCTTTCTCTGATGCCCCTGCGAGCTTTTTTCAGATATTCAATGTGGTCTACGGTTTTCTGAATACACTTGCAAAGCTTGTTGCTGATGGCTTCTTCGTTCAATGCCGCCAGTACATATCCTATACGCGGTTCACCGGAAGCGCCTCCGTTATCCTGAATCACACCCGGGTCGTGATGCCAGTTCTCATCCATGACCTCAAGAAGGCCTTTTTTCTCTGCCTCTGCAAGTGACGCCTGGTCTTGCGGAAAGAGTGCAGGGACAAAGTTCTCTTTGGCAATCTCACTGCCAAAATGGCCAAGCGAAGAGATCAATCCGGCAGGGAGCTTGTCTGTATAATCAAATACAAGGGATTTGCCCTGGCACTTCGGATCAAGGCCGGATTGCAGGACACACTGAGTGTAAACCGTATGAACCACTTTGACCGCTGAGCCAAGTATAATATCAATGCAACTGACAATTTCTCTTACGCCTTTTTTGTCATCTGTTTTCGATTTCATTTTGAGTACTCCTGTTTTCCGGGGAATTTGTTGTTGGTTTCAAAAACATCAGATTGATCCTGGTTTTGTCATTTAGCTGGATGACAGATGGTATAACAAGTCGCTGTCTGCCTCTGGGTTTTAATTGTGAGTTGTTGACAGCGATAGGGGTAGTGCCGATGTTTTGCAGCATGAGATTGCTGCCTTTTCTATAGATCTTTACATGTTTGTCACTGATGGATTTATCCGGGATCCTGACAGTATTGCCTAGACCGCTACCGATATTAATAGTGTTTAACCTGTCAGGATTTCCAAGTTGATATGACTGGCCGTTGAATTTGGCAACAAGCGTTGACGGCCTTTTCTTTTGCGATCCCCTTAGTTTTGCGCTTACCTTGTTTTTCCACTGCCTGGCATTTTTGATGCCAAAGAAAAAGAATAAACCCAGGAGGATTGCTAATATCATAGCAGCTAAGCAAATCCAGAATACTGCTTTGCTTAAAGGTTTTTTGGGCTTACCCTGAAAGGATTCAGGTTCGGAAATAACTCTTGCGATAGTTTCCTCGACAGGTAATTCATCTAATTCAGGCAGGATCTCTACAACCATCTTCTGAACAGGCTCAGGTGGAATATCTGCTAAAGTTTCAGGCTCTTGTTGCGATTCCGGAGATATCGAGACTTTTGAATCAAAATGTGTCTCAATGTTATATCTGGTAGTTCCTGCTGTGGTTTTTGCAGTATCAACCAAGCCTTTGAGAGGGTTATCTTTCCGCAATTGATCCTGGCCAGCTATAGAAACAGCCTCTATTTTGCTGAACCCATAGAACCGGATTGGCTTCTGTGATCAGTGAAAATGTCAGCTTGCCCTGGTTGGCAGCTATGAGGAGTTTCTTATTGGTAGAATAACTTCCGGTGATATAGATACGGATATTATTCTCAGCAAGCCCGGCATAGAGTTTTTCTAGTTTTTTCACATCGTTGTCATTTAGCTTCCCATCACTGAATATGATCACTGCCTTATGAGCATAGCTGTTTTTTTCACTGGTTTGCTTCAAACGGTTGAGAGCCAGATGGGCAGCGCTGGAAATGCTGGCATCTGAAAGGAACTGGCTGTTTACCTTTTCAATAATGGAAGTTATGCCTTTTACTTCTTCAGGGGTGCCGGATTTTATGAATTGTGCTACGCAAAGTCTGGGTTTGCCCGAACGGCTTGTGATAACCTCTAAATAATCGCCGGGACTTAGTTTTGCGATTATCTGCCTGGCAAGGGACTTGAAGGTGTTATTGTCATGTTCAGTGCTCCAGCTTGTGTCGAAGATAATCGTCAAGGCGAAAGGTTCGGATTTGAGCTTTTCTTCTTCGGCAAAAACAGTTGCTGCCGCCAGAACAACTAAAATTGTGAAAAGTAATTTTGTTTTCATGATACAGCTCCTTAAAAAAGTTTTTGTTTACTATTTTCTGTCGTTTTCGACAATTCGTTTTATTGTTAGGTAACCCAAGCAGGTAAGGCCCAAAATGGCAAGCATACTATATCTCTGGCGGCCTCCCTTCACCGCCAAAAGATCCATTATGTCATCCCATCCTATAATGGGTCTTATGCTGTTAAGCACCCATGTAGCAAAAATGAGGGCAAGCGGAACAAGTACGATAGCCCATCGAAATTCAAATCTTGGTTTTCGCGGCGGGCGGTAAAACGCAGGTTGATTCCTGAACTGTTTATAATTTCTTGGAATCTTTGCCATATCTCATACTCCTTATATTTTATTGTCTGTACCTGTTATCATAATTGTTTTTGTATCTATCACTGCCGGTTCGATTGTCTTCATATTTTGGGTTGCGGGATTTATGGTGTTTTGTTTTTTTTCTGTTTTTGCGAAGACGATTGGTGCCCCAGAAAAAAATGATTAGCATAATTATCCCTGCGAGATCGTATTTACTGGCTGACATGCCATGCATAAACGGCAAGACCCTTGGTAACGGATAAGTATCACCCAGCCTGACGGCATTGATTAATGTCACAAACAAGAGTGTTACTAATAATATTTTCGCTGATTTCATTTTCCGTATAACTCCTTTAATATTTTATCTACTGTCATAAAGTTTATGCGATTAATAAAGAAAACCAGTTCAGGGTCGGTCATGATCTGTTCTTTGATCCTGTCATGATCCGATTTAAGACAGGTCAGAAAAGTAAGGGTCTTTATAGAATCAGATTCAATAAAACATGATTTTACATGCGAAGTGATATTGCTGAAACAGGTAATGACTACCTCTGTGCAATGAAGTGAACCGTTAATTTTTGAAAGCACATCACCAAATCCAGCTGAGCCTGGTATTGGTGCACCACAGACAGATTCTTCAGCGCCTTTCTTTAAATCATAACGCTGCTTGTCCCGGGAAATACATCTGTGTGCAGATCCTCCTCCCAACGACTTGCATTTGGATTGCTTTCGCAAAAACTGCCAGCCTTTTTCGAGTATATATGCGTAACGAACAAAAGACCTGCTCGATCGGATCCGCTCAGATTCGATAAAACCTTTTTTCGTGAGACTCTTTATTATCCTTTTCTGTGTTCCAGGAGAGGGATTGTTCATTCGGGAGAAGGTGATATACACAGGCTCATACTCGTTGAGCGACATGAAATCCAGGAAAGTTCTTTCATTTTTGTTAAGTAGTGATAATGAAGAAGATTTAGAATGAGACCTCTTAAGTCTGGCAGTTT
>DRGS01000091.1 GCA_011053245.1 Phycisphaerales bacterium | reverse complement strand
TCTTCACACAGTTGACCGATGAGAGTATTCAAGCAATCTATGATCGTCCTATGTAGATTTGCCTGACCGTCAGCACTTGCCGACGCGTAGGAGATCCGGCTGATCACATCGTCGCCGTATTGTATCTGCGGGTTTGCAGCAGAAGCGGTCGCCCGGCATATACCATCGGCAAGATCAATAAGTTTTGCAACGATCGATGTAGTGCCAATATCGACGGCAACGCCATAGACCGCGTGCGCCTTTTCGTTAAGTTCGGGTATCCGTTCATGGATATGCGGGGCGATGTCAAACTCACGGTCAATACCGTGCTGGAGGATCTGCTGTTCGTAGAATCGGGATTCGGCGGGAATTGTTACGGTCAGATCGCTTTCGACGAGATACTGACAGGCCTGAACCTTTTTTCTTTTGTCCCCGACCAAGACCGCGCACTTATTACACGTCCCGATGCCCCCGCAAGTGCTGTTGAGAATAATCCCGACTTGGGCGGCCGCTTCGAGGATGCTCGCTCCGGAATGAATAGTGATCTCACGGCAATCCGGCTTGAAGATTACTGCGTAGTGTTTCATTGTAATTGCACGCTAAGTGCCTACCTCAACACCAGTTAAGAAATCTTATTTCTTATTTTCCAGCGGGCTTTCCGCTTCTTACTGCCTATTTTACGTCTTCGTCTGGGCTTAGCCATTAAGGCCTCCAAAAACATCATTTCTCGTCTTATGAATTTGCTTTATATCGTTCATCATATATGGTAGTATCGAGAAAAGCAAGGGAATGTACATAATTTTGTATAGTTTTTTGAATTTTTCCCGCTCAGCACGCGGTTTTGAGCGTAGAACAGGCTTTTATGGTGATAATCCTGGTTTAGGGGCTATGAGCAATGATACAGTGTAAAGATTGTGAGTTTTATGAGGATGGGCCAGAAGGACGGCGAATTTTCAAGTGCGACCCCTTTGTCAACATCAAGGAGGCCGAATGTCTGGCAAAATGGCAGTTATTGCGGCTCGATATGCTCGTCGGCAATTTCAGGGGAATGTTGGGCATGCAGGAGAGAATGGCTCCGCTGCAGGACAAGATATTCAAATATGTCCAGCGCGAACTCGATGATATTGACGAGTCGGACAAGTGGAAATTAGATGATGATGACGAGGACGATCAGGGTCAGGATCAGGGTTACTAAAGGGAGTACCTGTGAGCGAAATGATCAAATTGCAAACGCCTTTAACCGATGCCGTCATCAAATCGCTTAAAGCCGGCGACGAGGTTGAGATAACCGGAGTGGTCTATACCGCCCGGGACGTAGCTCACAAAAGACTTTGTCAGCTTATTGACGCTGGCGACGATCTGCCGGTGGACCTTGCCGGGCAGGTGATATATTTTGTCGGTCCGACACCCGCCAGAGATGGTGCGGCTATAGGCGCAGCCGGTCCCACAACATCTTCCCGGATGGACGGGTTTTCGCCAAAACTTATCAAAGCCGGCCTAAAGGGCATGATCGGTAAGGGCTATAGAGGAACCGAGGTTCGCGATGCTCTTAAAGAGTACGGGGCGATCCATTTTGCGACCATCGGCGGAGCCGGAGCCCTTTTGAGTAAGCACATTACCGCCGCCGAGATAGTGGCATACGACGATCTCGGAACCGAAGCGATCAGGAAATTAGAGGTGCTGGATTTCCCCGCCGTCGTAGCCTACGATTCCCACGGCCAAAGCGTCTACGCCGACGACAAATAATACATATTAAACAACAGGAGTGAACTGTTTCTTTAGCCCACCCCTGCGTTCGACCCTTGTTGTTTCGTTAAGTTCTGTCCTGCTAAGCCCTCCACTGCTTGGTAAGATAGGACTTACAAGCCTTTTCGGCCAAAGGTCACAGTTAACTACGCTCCCGCAAAGAGGGTGTTCTCAGAGAATTGTTTTTTTCAGGATTGCTAAAGGCCGCCCAATTTGTATAATTGACGACTGCTAACAAGATACCTCTTTAGGTGGCTAAATGAATTCGAGATATGTTATTATATTCGCAGCTTTGTGTGGGCTTTTGCTTGCGACCACCGGATGCTGGACCGTCGACATGCCTATCCCGCCCCGATCCCGGCCTCGACCCCAGCCACAGATGCGATATGTACCGCAGATTATGAGTCCCACTATCTTAGGCGCAAGCGACGAGATCGTAACTCTGTCGCTTCTGGATTGGCAACCGCCTGACAAATTCTCTCTATCGCCAAGTCGGGATAAGCTTCGAAAGGTTCCCGCTGCCGTTGCCGCATGGATCAACGATGGTATGGTAAGAAGCGAACTTTTGTATGCCTCCAGCGGGACATGGTCGGCAGATATATTAGCGGCAGGGCGGTACAGATTTACGCTGAGGATACTGCCAGCCGATTCGAATATAAAGGTGCGTTTGCGCCCCGGCACGGCCCATCTTAACTGCGGCAATATAGAAGCTGAGAAAATAATCGAACCGGGTACCTCTTTTGCGGAGTTTGTCATTGAACTGGATAAGGGGCCATGTCAGTTGCAGGCATACTTTACGAACCAGTTACCAAACAAAAGAGCGGTAGGGGCCTTCTATCTCGAGGCCCGATACCTTTCGCGATAACCAATAGTACATTCCTGCCGGAAACGTCTTCTCGACTATGATTTATAGGACGTAACAATTCCTCTTTTTTCGTTAATTCATCCTCTAATTTTGCCGATACATACATGGAATATGCTATTGTTCGTATTAACCGCAAGGGAGGTACTAAAAACGTGTATAATAAAAAGTACAGATCAGGCGTAACTCTCATTGAGTTATTGATCGTCGTTTTGATACTTGCGGCATTATCCGCAATAGCCATTCCCCGCATATCGCAAAGTGCCACCAACGCCAAAGCAAAAGCTTGCGCTACGAACATCGCTGTTCTCAACTCCGCCATCGAACGATATTATGTCACAAACGGTAGTTTCCCCCCCGATATCCTGACGGTAACCAAAAATACTGCTTATTTCCCGGATGGTCAACCGGTATGTCCGGTTACCAACGCGGAGTATCCTAATGGTCTAACCTCTGACGAAAGAATCCAGATCGGCTCGCACGCTCACTAAGAAACAGCATTGCGTTTCGTCGGTTCCATTCTGTCACCCATAAAACTAACATTTTGCCGGTGCGATAATCCGTTTCCCGAATGAGTACAAAAAAAAGGACCGCCCGCAGCCGAAGCAAGGCGGCCCCTTAGGAAAAAGGAGGATGTTTTGATCGCCTAAAAGGCAATCGGTCAAAAGGAAAACTGTTCTAAACTGTTAAATAGCCAATATAAACCTTTCATCGTTGGACGAGACACGTTGCCTTAGATGCTGCAGGACTTCGGTATGTATCTGTGAGACGCGAGACTCGGAGATATTCAGTGTTTCACCGATCTGACGCATCGTCAGTTGTTCGTAGTAATACAGGGTCACGATCATGCGTTCCAGCTTGTTGAGGCTCTTGACGATGAAGTTCCGGGAGTCTTTCCTCTGAAGTTCTTCGACAGGGTCGCTCGCACGCGGGTTCTCGATCGTATCATGCTGCGTCTGGCTTTGGCCGTCATCGCTTATTGTATTATCGATAGACATGACGTTTGCGATGTCCGAGTCGCCGGATATCTTTTTGAATTCTTTCATATCGACATTCATTTCCGCTGCCAGTTCTTCGCTGCTTGGTTTGCGATCAAGTTGTGATTCAAGCGACATCACGGCCTTTCGAAGTTTGTTGTTGCGCTGACGTGTCAGGCGTGGAACCCAGTCCAGGTTGCGAAGTTCGTCCAACATTGCGCCTCTTATGCGGCATTTGCAGTAGGTGCTGAATTTGACGTTCCGGGATGTGTCGTAGCTTCGCGCTGAGTCGATCAGACCGAAAACACCGACGCTGACCAGGTCGTCGTACTCAACATTGGCCGTCGTCGATGCACACATGTCAAGAGCGATCGTACGAACAAGTGGCAGGTATTGCTCGACCAGGCTGTTCCTCTTGTTGATGTCAATACAAGCGCCTCTGCGTTTACGATCTTGTTTTTTTCTGTCGCCGGCTCCCCTGTGCCGAACGTCATTGGGTTCTGTTATAGGAATCATAAAATTCTCCATAAAACGAAAAAGAGTTTTCTTGCAAACGGTTCCAAAACGTAACACTTAAGTCAGTTCAGTCCGCCAAAGTCAGCTTCATCAACTTTTTGATAGTTGGATATCCAGTAGGCATAACGAACCGCATCGAGCAGGGATGAGCGTATCGCCGGTTTACAATAATCCTCGAAGGCGACCTCCGCTGAGTTATAGCTCTCAATTGCATTGATCAAACCAAAGACACCGGCACTGACCAGATCGTCGAAGCTGATATTGAGCGGACAGGCGTTTTTCACTTCCATTGCCATGTCCTTCACAAGAGAAAGATGCATCCGCACGATAGCATCGCACGTCTCATAGAGCGCCCTCTGGTCACCTTCATATTCCACGTTATTGCCGTAGCATGTCGTGGTTTGTTCTGTACCGATTAGAGTTTCCGTAGCTACCATAATATGATCCCCTCTTTAACTGTGGACGGTGTTAAGCTGTCCGGATTCGATTGACACAGCCCCAACAGGGACCGTTAGATTATTGAGTGCTGAAATTTCAATTTGGTGCTTCGCCGTTGACAGGCAGGCGAGGTGTCGTTTTTGCCGGGATATGATAGAGTCGATCTGCGTGGTGTCCATGGTTATTTTTGCATTTATTGCCCGGTAGAAATCCAATACCCGCTCTTCCAGCTCTATCATAACAGAAAGCGCTTCTTGAGGTGACTTAGCCAGAGCAATTCGCTCTGAGGATCTCTCGTTATAGATATCCGGGATAGACGATCTCAGCCATTGGTCGGTCTCTTCGGTGTCATAAACGGCGACCTTATTGTCATTAATAAGGAACTCCGAAACCGTAAGCATTCCTGAAATAATATCCAGTTCTTTCGCCTTTTCATAACCCGTCTGGCGCAGGAGTCTCTCGATAGTTTTAAGCGAGGGGTTAGTTGCAAGTGACAGGTAAAAGTCGCAGCCCTTCTTTTCGAAGCCGAGCATTGCGATCGCGATCATGTAGTATTTCTTTATGTAATCCATTTTCGTCCCTTCCGGCATATTGTTCTGTCCGAATGCTAATTGGTACTGCAATGACCGTGCCAGATCTTTGCCGGCGGTGTCTAATGTATCCGGCAGGGAGGGGTAACTAAGCCAAATGGTCTATACCCACAGGTGCTATAAACTGTGCCTAAATACCAAAACGGGCCAATCCGCAGTGCTGCCATGTATAGCTGTTTGCGAGGAAAATTTGTTTTGTTTGCAGATTTCGACAGACATTTAGACGGGCAGGACCGGTGGTTTTTATCAAAATGACTCTCACCTCTATCAAAAGTGTAAGCCGTTTCGCAAGCTTGCGAAAAAAGAAAATGAATCGCCCCCGATGCAACACCATAAATTGGCTCTATCTTGTGGTCCTTGCTTTTGGCGATATTTGCTTCTGTTGGGGCTCGAATGAGACTATCTTGCGGGTCAAAGGAAAATTAAATTTTTTCAGTTTCCGATACAATGTCGCCAGAGATATGCCGAGATCCTCAGCCGTAAGGGCCAGATCGTGACCGTTTGCCTGGAGTGAGGCCTTTATGCAGTTTAACTCAAGGTTCGCTACTCGCTGATGCAAATTTCCTTTTGACTGTGATTTTTCATCAACATAGGACAGGATACTTTGGG
This sequence comes from Phycisphaerales bacterium, assembly GCA_011053245.1. The sequence goes on along the minus strand of DRGS01000091.1, from coordinate 9,743 downwards.
CAATGTCGTCAAGTTGTATCACATCTCCTGCGCAAAGTGTCACCGCGCGTTCAATCGCATTTTCCAGTTCGCGTACGTTCCCGGGCCATGGATAGCAAGCAAAAAGACTGCTCACCTCCGGGCTTACCATCTTAATATTCTTGTCGAGCATATCGGAATAATGTTTCACAAAGCGTGAGGTCAAAAGAGATACATCGCTTCCGCGTTCCCGCAGCGGCGGCAGGCCGATCTCGACCACATTTACGCGATAGTAAAGGTCGCGTCTGAAAGTTTTCTCGGCGATCTTTTCCTGAAGATTCTGATTTGTAGCAACTATTATTCTGACATCGACAGTTTCCTGTTGCGTACTGCCGACCTTTTGAACCTGCTTGTTTTGTATCAACCGCAGCAGTTTAACCTGAAGGGCCATCGACATATCACCAATTTCATCGAGGAATAAAGTTCCTCCGTTTGCCGTCTGCACGAGACCTTCTTTATCGCTCACAGCCCCGGAAAAAGCGCCCTTAACATGTCCGAACAGTTCCGATTCGAGAAGGCCCTCCGGAATGGATCCGCAGTTTATCGTGACGAATTTCTCATTTTTTCGTGGGCTGTGCTGGTGTATTGCCTGTGCGACGAGATCCTTACCGGTTCCGCTTTCGCCAGTGACAAGGATATTGCAAGGGGCAGTCGCCACGCGCGAAATGGTATCGAAAACACGTTGCATACTCTGACACTGCCCGATGATATTATCCAGAGAATACGTTTCCCCAAGCCTGCCCCGGAGATAGTTCACCTCATTAAAAAGATGCTGAGCCTGAAGCACATGGCATACGATATTCCGTATGTCATCAATCGAAAACGGTTTCGTTACATAGTCATAAGCGCCTGCCCGCAAAGCCTCAATGGCCGTCTCGGTACTCGCAAAGGCGGTGACTGTTACGATAGGCATCGAAGGGTATAGTTTGCGTGCATGGCGGATCAATTCAAAACCGTCCATCTCCGGCATCCGGATATCAGTCAGCACAAGGTCAACGGCATTCGTATCAAGTTTCTCAAGTGCTTCTATTCCGCTGGCGGCAAACAGGATTTTCCGGTCCCGCATTTCAATTATAGCGCCAAGTTCCTCACGAAGATACTCTTCGTCATCGACGATCAGCACTGTATCCATTATTAACCCCCTGAAAACATCATTCACATTCAATTCGCTACAGTTTTCAATGCGTTGTGCAGCTAAACGCTAAAATCCGTCTTCTGCCGCTTATCGTCCCTTACGCCGGCATAGTCTATATCTTTTATTGCAGTCTTTGGTTTGTGCGAAGCCTTCTTCGTCATTGGCAGATAAATGCTGAAAGTTGACCCTTCACCGGCTTTCGTATCGACATTTATCCATCCCTGATGCTGATCTATGATCGCAAGGCTCACACTCAACCCAAGCCCCGTCCCCTTACCAACCTGTTTTGTTGTGTAAAATGGTTCGAAGATATGCTTATAAGCGTCAGGTTCGATTCCGCTGCCATTGTCCTTTACCGAGATGACCAGAAAATCAGAAAGGATCTTTTCGTTGTTGATCTCAAGTGGCACAGCCTTCTTAGTGGCGGTTATTACAATTTTCCCCTTGTCTTGACAGGCATCGGCGGCATTTAAGAGCAGATTAAGTAATACCTGCGTAATTTTGTTCCGGTCAAGTTCGATTGGCTCCAGACCCGGCGAGACATGCTTTTCAATGGCAACCTGATGAAAAGGCTTACTGAAAGAGATCAGGCTGAGGATATTGTCAATGATCGGTTCGATCGCTTCCGGCACGACACAAAGCCGGCTCTTACTGCCGAGATCCGAAAATCTGCGTATCAAGCTCGTAATTCGGTCCACATGCCCCAGAAGGCTGCGAAGGCGGCCTATGTCAGCCTGCTCATCTTGAACCATGCGCTGTATCTGGCTTGAGATCAGTGTCAGAGGGTTGCCGATCTCATGCGCGATTTGAGTGGCGACATGACCGACGGAGGAAAGTTTTGCCGCGTGTTCAAGAGAGGCGTTCATCTTCTTTTGCATCGTCAGATCGGTTATTGTCAGGTGCAGGCATGGCATTGACTCGACGACAACGCTTGAGGCATCGGCGGATATAAAGAGCTTGTGCTCGGCGCTTAGTTCTAACCACCCCTGACAGTTCTGCTCGACACTTCGGTCATGAAGCCATTTTTCGACCAGGTCAGCGACAGGATTATTTTCAGTAAATATTTCCGTGTAGTAACGGTTCTTAAAATCGGACGCCTTGCGGTTAAAGAGCTTCTCGGCAGCAATATTAGCCGTAACAACAGAACCCGTCCAGTCAACCAGAACAAGGGCCTGCGTTACACTTTGCAGAATTATTTCTTTCAAGCTCTCTGATTCCAGAAGTGTACGTCGCAGGCGAACATTTGCGATAGCTGTCGCCGCCAGATCGCTGAACTCTTCAAGTAGAGTTACGTTTTGATCTGAAAAAACGCCCGGCTGACTATGGAATAATGTTAACGCGCCAAGAGGTTCGTTCTTACTGATAATGGGAACCGCGCAACAGGAATTGAAGTTCTGCTCCTTTGCGAGTTTTTGCATCCTGTCGTCTGTGATCATGTTGTTTACTATCGCAGGCTCGCCCGTTACTATTGCCGCTGCCGTCGGACCGATAGCCTTGGACGTGTCGTCCAGAGGTATTTTTACCTGTTCGAGATATTCAGCGCCTCTTCCGGCGTGCGTTCGATATGTGATCTGGTTTGCATCCTTGGTAAGGATGCCTATCCATGCCATTTCAGCGCCGATGATATCTATTGCTCCCTGGCAGACCTGTCTTAGTGCCGAATTGATGTCACGGCTTGACCTTATCGTTCTGGAAATCTTTCGGATCTCGGCAAGCTTCTGATCCAGTTCCGCCGCCTTTTCGGTTAGACGGATATGACGTATTGACTGCACCGCTAATCGGGAGAACGCTTCGAGGACTCCTGTATGGCTGGCATCGAAAGGGGATCCTTGATCGAGGATCACCGCAACCCCGATCGCATCGTCGTTATCAACCAGCGGTACGCACAGCAGGGACTTTTCTGTCAAGCTTGCCAGCCCATTGTCGATGGAATGTTCGGGATCGTTTATATCTCTGCAATACATAGTTTGCTTTTGCCGAAGGCACTGCCACGCAAGGCTGTCACTTTCCGATAGGGTCAAACTTTGTATGTCCTCACTGATAAGGCCAGTCCCCGCAACACCAAATAACATACCTGCCGGTTTATTGTAAAGCAGCACAATACCAGCCTCACCCCTGAGAAAACTTACGCTGGATTCGATAATTGCTTCAAGAGCTTCGCTGATCTGTTCTCTGCCGGTCGCGATAAGGCTCAGACGGCTGAAGTTTTCAAGTTGAACCATCCTGTGTTTCAGGCTTGTAGAAGTGGACAAAAAGACCTGGACATTAGCAAGTGCCAAACCCGCACAATGACCGATAAGCCTGAAAAATTCCATAGCATCTTCAAGTTTTTTACTTGTATCGATAAACACCAGGAAACCATGGCATTTCCCGCCGTTAACAAGCGGAACGATCACAGCCGAGTCGAACATTTCATGAACGACAATATTGTAACCGGCAACATCGTAAATGGCGGTATTCTCTATTCGCTTAGGGGTGCGCAGAGATTTGATCACCGAGCCGACTTTATCCACCGTCAGCAGCCCATTGAAGCGATCGCTGAGTTCGTCTTTTATATCCTTACTCTGACAGACCGGCTCAATGTTATCAAGGTCATTGACAATATATCCGAAAGCGGCATAGCTGCGAATATGCTCAAGAGATCGTGTCATAGCCGTTTCAATTACTCGATTGCTATCCATCTCATCGCCGTAAGTAGCCGCAAGCGATATCTCCTGAAGGATCGTAGCTTCCTCTGCCAGTCTTTCCTTTTTCACAAGGGAACGCTGGATATCATCTTCACGTCTCACACGCGCAGAAACATCCCAGGCCGTCGCGATTATATTGATCACACTACCATCGCCATTCTTAAGTGGCGAAAATACAATGTCAAACCAGTGCAAATCTTCATCGGCCCCGGTCATCTGAGCCGTAATTTGTGTCTCCTGACCCTTCTGTGCAGTGTCTAATGCCTTATTCACCGACTCGTGCCAGTTATTACTGAAAAAGTCCGTACAAGACCTATCCGCCGAGCGATTAGTTTCTGCAAAACTGAAAAAATGACCCGCTGCCTTGTTATAGGAAACGACGTTATACTTCAAATCCAGTTCAAGTACAATGCTTGGGGATGTATCGGCTAAGAGAATGTTGCGCTCCTGGGCCTGATTTAACGCATCATGGGCCAATTTCTTTTGTGTAATATCCTGGTAGATAGCGCTTATGCCGGCAGGGCGTTTTTGGCGGTCATAAAGGGTAACGATATTCCCTTCAAGCCAACGTATGGACCCGTCTCTATGAAGAAAGCGGATCGGGTGTCTTAATATTTTCTGACCGTTGATCACAGCCTTATGATCGTTTTTCACAAACTTGATCTCGTCAGGATGCAGGAACTCGGCGATAGTCTTACCCAGCATTTCATCGCAGTGATAGCCTAAGATATTAGTCACTGCCGGATTCAGAGAAGTGAAGTTACCATCAAGATCAACCTGAAAAACCAGATCGGGGATATTATTCAGAAGGTGGGTCTTTTCTTTGCGAAGCGCTTCCTGAGTTCGTTCGAGTTCTTCTTCAAGGCCAAGTTCCGCGATCACCTGATGTACGACTGTCGGGAGAAGGTCAAGAAAGGAAACCGTTTTTACCACATAATCACGGGCACCAAGCTTCATCATATCTACCGCCACAGTTTCGTTACCATGACCGGTAAGCACTATGAAAGGTACACTGATGTTACGCGAATTGAGGGTCTCTATCAGTTTGCAGGCATTCATATCGCCGAGCTTATAGTCCAAAAGCATAAAAACATTCTGCTCATGGGTAAGATACTCGATTGCTTGAGCGCCATTCGCCGCCAATGCGGTCGCAAAGCCTTCACGCTCAAGACACCGGGCAACAAGCGTCGCAAGCCCTAAGTCATCCTCCACAACAAGAATCTTATACTGGGAGGCATCCATTGCCATAGTCAATCCTCCTTTCAAAAAAAAAAGGATGATACTAACTTTTACGCAACGATTATTTCAAATCTACTCCTAAAGTTTTCTTACTTGTTGTTGCTTCATTCAACGTGGGGAACTTTACTCCGGGCAATGACAGAAAGGCCCCTAATTGTTCCACTGTTGACATGAAATCGTTATAATTCGCAGGTTTGACAATATAAAAGCTGCATCCAAGGTCGTAGCAGCGGTCCACTTCTTCGGCTTCATCGGTTGTTGTCAAAATGATCACAGGCATCTTTTTCAGTTGATCACTGGCTCTCAATTGAGTCAGCACTTCCAGTCCGTCAACTTTTGGCATACGGATGTCAAGCAAAAGCAGATACGGCGTACCCTCGGCAAGTGAAGGCCCGTCGCCTGTTTGAAAAAGAAAGTCAAGAACCTCCTGACCGTCTTTGAAATGAAAAATGTCATTCGTTACGCATGACCGCCAAAGATTTTTCTTTACGAGGACAAAATGCCCCGCATCGTCTTCGGCAACCAATATTACCGCATCGTCTCTCATGTTTTTCAACTCGTTTTACTTCTACGTTGTTATACTAATACAGGCACTTGAACTATTGAGAAAAAAGCGCCCATCTTTCTGATCATGTGCGTGAAATCATCATACTCGACCGGCTTGGCGACATACATACTGCAACCGAGGCCATGGCAAAGGTCAACTTCTTCCGGGTCATCGGTTGTTGTTAACATCACAACAGGCATTCGACTAAGAGAGGCGTCATCTTTGAGTCTTTTCAGTACCGCGATACCATCGACTTTCGGCATGCGGATGTCAAGCAGCAGAATATAAGGCATGTTTTCAACTCGCTTCGGTCCGCTGCCTTCTCCGAGAAGAAAATCAAGAGTTTCCTGCCCGTCACGGAACTGGATAACTTGATTACAGATGCCCGCGCGGGTAAGATTCTTTGTGATGAGTGAGAAATGGCCATCGTCGTCTTCGGCTATAAGTATAACTACACTGTCGTTCATGATCAAAGCCTCTCATAGAACCTAGTCAATCGTTGGTACCCGATCTACAATCTACAACCTGAATTGGTATTCTACCACATAGCATTGCAGTGTCAAACAGGAACATGAGAAAATATAAAAAAAAACTATGAAACTGCAAAAATATCGCCAAACCGAACGCACGCTCAGCCGCTAATGATAGCAGACAGCATGCCCGCGATGGCCCGTGGACTGCCGTCGTCGGCATAGATCACATCCCGGCTGTCGCGAAACCAGTGGTATGCCCCGTTTTCCCCGCGCAAACGATATTCGATCACTGGAACAATATCCTCATGGTCCATATCACTCTCGAATTCACACGCAAGGCGATTGCGGTCATCAGGATGGATCCGCGCCTCGAAACCACGAAGCCCTAAAGCCTTTATCTGTCCAGCCTTAAGACCGCAAATGCCCGCGTCTCCGGGCCCGACATAATCGAAACTACCGCTCGAAAGATTCATAGAATAATAGAGAGCGTCAGGGGTTTTTACTGAAACGCTGCCTCTATCCTGACGCCAGCAGCAGGCGATTGACGAAAGTTGTTTCCGGGTTGTACTGTCTTGGATTACTGACACCTTTTCCATGATATCCCCATATTTGGTGAAAAAAACTATTCAAACAACATTCGGCAAAATATCATGCTTTTGATAAGCAAAAGTTCCGATTTGTAACTATTAATTGATCATTGCCCCGGCGATGTTGTGACAGAGCCTCATTTCCGGTATATTATCCATATATGCCGCCCAAAAAACATAAAAAGCGTTTAGCCCTCAGGGCAAAGGGCAAGACAGAGCCCGATACTCACGTTCCGATCATGGTCCAGGAGGTCATAGCCTCACTAAAACCAGCCCCCGGACAGATCGTCGTCGATTGCACATTGGGCTATGGCGGCCACGCAAAACACTTCATAAAGTGTATCGGCCCGACAGGAAAGTTCATAGGTCTGGATGTCGACAGCAGCCAATTGACCCGGACTCGACGTCGACTTTCAGTCGCAGGGCCGGCAGTGAGATTTCACCGGCGAAATTTTTCGGAAATTGAAGATGTCCTGGAATTTGAAGGCATCGACCAAGCCGACGTGATCTTCGCCGACATCGGTGTTTCGAGTATGCAGGTCGACGACGCTTCACGCGGCATAAGTTATAAAAGTGACGGCCCGCTGGATATGCGGATGGACCAGCGGCTGACCATAACCGGAGCCGATCTTCTGGCAACCCTTTCGCAGGAAGAATTATCAAACGCGCTGCTTGAGCTTTCCGACGAGCCTGACCATGAGATAATAGCTACTTGCATCGTCGGCCAGCGAATATCAGCACCCATCGCCACAACATCCCAGCTTGTTCGTCTGGTGCTAAACGCTAAAGGTATGACCGAAAGAACCTGGAAGAAACAGCAGAAAAAAAGCAGTTTCGGTCAGCTTCATCCGGCAGCCAGAACGTTCCAAACTTTACGCATAATGGTAAACGACGAGCTTGGCAGCTTAACACAACTCCTTAACGATGCGCCGAAATGCCTCAAGGCGGGCGGTCGCATTGGAATAATTTGTTTTCACAGCGGCGAGGACCGACTCGTGAAAAATAATTTCCGCCAAAACTGCGATGACGGTATTTATGAGAGCATTTCAAAAAACGCTCTAACGCCACGGACCGGAGAGGTCGTTAAAAATCCGAGGAGCGCATCGGCGAAATTCCGATGGGCGATCCGGTCGGATCAATAAAAACCTAATCCCGCCTCTTTACGCTATGTTTTATATACATCGGTGGATTTGCACACGATTGAAATGCCAACCACGAAATTGTCGGCTTTACCGTAGACATTGCACCTGCTCGCGCCGGCACCGATGGCGGGCCGAACTTCCTGACCCTCGATAACAGTCGGGATCGATATATCTATGTCACCGTATTGCTCGGCGATGCGGGATTTGAATCCGCCAAGGACAAGATTCGCCACTTCCCCGATGGCGTCCTTAACCTCGGATGGTTCAACCTCTTCATCGGCCTCCATCATCAGCATACTCTTAGTGATCGCAGCGGCACTTTCGGTCTCGCACTGTACGAGGATCACGCCCTTGAGGCCGCCCATAAAGGTGATCGAGCCGGTATAAGACGGAGCAAGACCGATACCGAACTGCTCTTCGGTGATCTCGGTGATAGGAGACATGATCATGGTCTCAAAAGACTCGGCTGCACTGTCCCATAATACGCTTGTGAATTCAGTTTCCGTACTCGTCATAACTTCCGTTTTCCTAAAGAGTTAGTAGTAATAGTCGTTTTTTTGCCCTTTATAGTGCCAAAAATCAGCATAGTCGATGCTATTTCTTCGTCAAATTTTCTGCATGACATTAGGTTCAATATCGCAAATTTTATCGTCCGTGGTCCTTGCCTAAGCCTTGTATCCGAAATAAGCTCCGCGCTAAAATTGGCTTTGATTGGGTTTGGTTTGGCTTTGATTGGGTTTGGATTGGGTTTGCTTTTTCTGTTGGTTTGGGGGTGTAAATTGGGGTAAGTCTCTCTTTTGCAAGTACTTGCAGTGTTTTCCTGGTTTTTGAAATTGGGTTTGCTTCCCATAAAAAGGTTTTTTTGTAATCCAAGGGATTCCCGAAAAAAGCTCCGCGCGGAAATTGGCTTTAAATTGGCTTTGTTTGGGTTTGCTCCGTTTTGGGTTTTGGGGGCAAAATCGTTGTAACCACCTCTACTGCAAGAGGTTACGGTCAATTTTATGCTGTTGAAATTGGCTTCGTTTTTCATTTTTTTATGTTCCGAAATCACGTGATTTCCCGTTTTTGAGGTTCTTTTGCTCCCCTGCGGCGTTGCCGGCCAGTCGTCCATCGCTCGACGTACCACTCGTACTACTTCGCTTGGACGCAGACCGGTGCCTTGCAGGGAACCAAAACTCCTCACAAAAAAAGTTAGGATTTTTTGTTGTTTTTTCATGTTTTTGTGCCCCTTTACCCGCAGCAATCTATCCTGATTGTTAATTAGCTATTATACAAAGTTTGGTATTAATAGTCAAGTGAATTTTGAAAAATACGAAGAAAGATTTTATCTGCGGAGAGTTACCATACAAATGGTGGTTTTTACGGTTTTGTATGGCAACTTTTAACAGCAACCGCACCGAATGAATCGGCGGGCTAAAAGTTCGCAGGGTTGGCCTGCGATTAGGTGGTTTAGGGGGTAGTTGTGGAATTTTTGTGTTTTAAGGGGTGGGATCCCTGCTTAGAGCATGCAGTTCGACAGCGCTCACTACAGGCAGGGACAAGCTTTTCTTTTTTTTAAAAAATAATCGTGGATAACGGGCTAAAAATGAGGGTGAGTGCCATACGGTTGGCACTGGCGAGGGAAAATAGTGAAAAATTTTTGCATAAACGCGAGGAATGTGCTTTACAAGTCGTTGGTTTTGGATTAGTATTTTGTGGACTAAGTGAAGTTGGTAAGGGCGAAGTCGAAAAAGGTTTCTGACCCCTTTATTTCTCCTGTTTATCAACATAGTACAGTAGGCTGGTTTCTCCACCTGAATAGGGGCGTTTATGGTACGGAGCAAACGAAATCTGTTGTATTCGGATGTGTCGCCGAAAGAGAATTTCGGAGATGCATGCACTGTCTGCACATTTATTTTTTCTATCAATATTAAAT
>DRGS01000090.1 GCA_011053245.1 Phycisphaerales bacterium | reverse complement strand
CGTCAAAAAGAAGATCGCCGAGCTAACCCCCGGCCTCCCATCAAAGGTCCACATCGATTTCTCCAAAGTCTCCGCCGAAACGCTCCGCCAATTCGCCGCGGACCACAGCTTCGATGCTTACAATGGCGCTCGCTTAGATCACGACGCCTGGCTGAATCACCTCCGCGAAACACCCGCCGCCGATCACCCCGAATGGATAACGATCAGCAAGGTCAACGTCGTACCATTCTATGACCGCACCGGCCTCATCTACGAAACCCTCGGAACACTCCAAAAAGCACTCAGCGAAGAAATACTCATCACCATCATCGTCGTCATCCTGATGGTCATGCACCTGCGAAGTTCCCTCCTCGTAAGCGGCCTGCTGCCATTAGCCGTCCTGATGTGCTTCATCGCGATGAAACTCTTCGGCGTAGACGCAAACATCGTCGCCCTTTCCGGCATCGCCATCGCAATCGGCACAATGGTCGACATGGGAATCGTCATCTGCGAAAACATCCTGCGCCATCTCGACGAAGCCCCTCCCGAGGAAAACCGTCTCGAAGTCATCCATCGCGCAGCCAGCGAAGTCGGCGGCGCGGTTCTAACCGCCGTTTCAACAACAATTATCAGCTTCCTGCCCGTATTCACAATGATCGGCGCAGAGGGCAAACTCTTCAAACCCCTCGCATTCACCAAAACATTCGCACTTATCTCAGCCGTCATCGTCGCCCTTACCATAATACCACCCGCCGCCCACATTCTATTTTGCGGCAAGATTTCCATCCCCGGCAAAAAAATAAAACGATATATCCACATGGCCGTCGTCCTCGTCGGCATCGCCGCAGGATTCATGCTCAATTGGTGGGCCGGTTTCGCACTTATATTATTCGGCAGCTACTACCTCGCCGGCGATCTTCTCTCCGACAGCATCAAACGCCTCGCCCCATGGATCGCAAACGCCCTCGCCGTCGTATTCGTCGGCATCCTGCTCACAGAGTACTGGCAACCGATCGGCGCAGACAAAAGCTTCCTCCGAAACTTCCTTTTCGTAGCGATCCTGATCGCCTCGCTCCTCGCGTTTTTCAGAGTCTTCCAGCACTTCTACCCGCGCATCCTCCGATGGTGCCTCGACCACAAACTCGCGTTCCTATCGATCCCCGTCACCCTGCTCGTAATCGGCGCAGCAATATGGTCCGGCCTCGGCAAAGAGTTCATGCCCCCATTAGACGAAGGCTCATTCCTATACATGCCCACAACAATGGTCCACGCATCCATCGGCGAGGCAATGGACGTACTATCCAAGCAGGACATCGCTCTAAGTAACATCCCCGAAGTCGATTCCGTCGTCGGCAAGATCGGACGCGCAGAAACCCCACTCGACCCGGCACCGGTATCGATGATCGAAACCGTCATAAACTATAAACCAGAATACATCAGCGACAGAAACGGTCACCGCGTCAAATTCCGCTATAGCCGAAAAACAAAAGATTTCGTCCGCGACGAATTCGGCATGCTCATCCCCGATTCACACGGCAGACCCTTCAGACAGTGGCGGGACCACATCAAAACACCCGACGACATCTGGCAGGAGATCGTAAAAGCCGCACAGATAAAAGGAACAACATCCGCACCGAAGCTCCAGCCCATCGCCGCCCGCATCGTAATGCTCCAAAGCGGCATGAGAGCGCCAATGGGCGTAAAAGTCAAAGGCCCTGATCTCGAAACCATCGAACTCGTCGGGCTTGAAATTGAAAAACTTCTCAAGCAGGTCCCCTCCGTCGAACCCGCCGCCGTGTTCGCCGACCGCATCGTAGGCAAACCCTACCTCGAAATAATCCCCGACCGCAACGCACTCGCCCGCTACGGCGTACAGATGCGAGCGTTCCAGGACGTCGTCGAGGTCGCCATCGGCGGCAAAAGAGTCACCACCACCGTCGAGGGCCGCGAGCGATTCCCCGTACGCGTCCGATACCAGCGCGAGCTGCGCGACAGCATCGAAGCCATCGAAAAAATACTCGTACCCGCCTCAAACGGAGCGCAAATACCACTCATCGAGGTCGCCGAAATATCCTATGTCCGCGGCCCCCAGGTCATCAAAAGCGAAGACACCTTCCTGACAGGCTATGTGCTATTCGACATGAAAACCGGCAACGCAGAAGTTGACGTCGTCGAGCAGTGCCAGGCGTACCTGCAGCAAAAGATCGATTCCGGCGAATTCATCATCCCCCCCGGCGTCAGCTACACATTCGCAGGCAACTACGAAAACCAGATCCGCTCACAGAAAACATTAGCAGTCGTATTGCCACTGGCCCTATTCGTAATTTTCCTCATACTATACTTCCATTTCAAGTCCGCCATCACAACATCATTAGTCTTTAGCGGAATTCTCGTCGCATGGTCCGGCGGATTCATCATGTTATGGCTATACGCCCAGCCGTGGTTCCTCGACTTTGACCTCTTCGGCGTCAACATGCAGAACCTCTTCCAGATACACCCAATAAACTTAAGCGTAGCCGTATGGGTCGGCTTCCTCGCACTCTTCGGCATCGCATCCGACGATGGCGTCGTAATGGCAACATACCTCCAGCAGTCATTCAAGAACAACGAACACGACACCATCGAACACATCCGCGATGCAACCGTCATAGCCGGAAAACGCCGAATTCGAGCATGCCTAATGACAACCGCAACTACCATCCTCGCACTCCTACCCATCCTAACCTCAACAGGACGCGGTTCAGACGTCATGGTACCAATGGCAATACCGTCCTTCGGAGGAATGACAATAGAAATACTAACAATGTTAGTAGTACCGGTGCTTTATTGCTCCGTACAAGAATTCAAACTAAAATCTAAGTCACGCAAAAAACTAATCGAAATCTCAATATAATCCCGACGCCCTGCCTGTCCTAAATGTAATCGAAGGGCCTGCCGCGGCGTCCTGTCGCGACGTAGCTGTAAGCGTAGGCGGAAGCGATCTCAAATCATTTAGCCCCGGTCTTTGGACACCAGTTGCTGTTACTCTTAATCAAAAAGCAATCGAATATTATCTGCTTTGATTTCATCAATTTCAATAATAATTTCTTTTTCACGAAAACGAATATTCATGGTTACGCCATATTTCGGAAATTGAAATGGATAGCTCTCAAATCTGTGACTCGGATCAGGTGGAATCATTGGGATTATCAACTTGGGCCCATCCTTTTTAGGAGATCGGCTATTAAGCACTTTTGGATGTTTCGCTTGTTTATTTGTCCCTTCTATTTCTTGACCGACTTCACCAAAAAGTGTTTTGCGAGTCTTTCCTGTTAGTATAATTGAAATTTCTTCTGTTTTTTTGAGTATGTATCCTTTATTAAAGCCGCCTCTTTTCTCCCTTTTTTCTTTTGCAAGCAATTCGATTTGTGTTGATTCAAGGTTCATTTTTTTACAGATTGTTGTGAGTACTTCATTTATGTCAACAATTTCTTCGATAGTGTTGTCTTTTGTGTCTGACCAATATAACTCTAGCGCTTCTTCGACTACTTTTGCCTTAAGTTCCGTTATTAGTTCTTCGGATTCTAATTTGCTAATGATAACTTTTTCACCTTTTTGTGTTATGTTATCTGGGATATTATCTCGAACTAGTTTGTTGTAAATAATTGGTGGATAGATTGGTTTTAAAAAGCCAGGACATACAACTTTTATACCAAAATTTCTAAGTAAGTAAAAAGCATGTGCAAGTATACTCCCCTCTAGTTCAACTGACACATTCAGTTCTTTTGCAAGTGAAGCTACTCTTTCGATGAAGTCTCGTGATCTTAAAAGGTTAGGAATAGGCCTTAGCCTGATAGAATGTACAGGAAATACTTCTGAAGTTCTTGCAAGATAATCTATGTCTTCCAATCTACGTATTAAAGGACTTCTAAGGGATGCTCTCATTGGAGAGTCTTTTACAACATCAGGAGTTGCTTCAGTTGAGATATACCAAGGCAAAATATCTGGATGTCCTAAGCCATCTGGTATTCCTACAAACCACATCACCTGCACAGGTTTACCAACAACTTTTGCAATATCATAGGTGCCTTTAGAGATTTGTTTAATTTCATCTTTCTCTAATGAAGCTTTCCAATCCCATCTTTCACCGGCCTTACGAGGAGACCATCTACCGTCTTTATCAATATCCAAGTAGTCTTCTTTATATCTGATGCACTGTGAAAATTTATTACTGCTTAGAGAAAGCTCAAATGAATCGTGTGGATAGTAACTTAATCCATCTGGGGAACCCCAGATCCCATCTATTCGAATACGAGGATTGTTAGGTTGTGAATATGTAAAGGCTGAAGATCGTGCAGGTATAAATCGATGAAATATGAAGCAAGGTTTGTTGTTGTCAATAAAGTCTTTTTTGTATTCACTTGCAACATTAAGAATAAACTTTTTTGCTTCTTCATAATCTGAAACCATATCTGTTCTTGGCATCATAAACTTATCTGAATGATTTTCTCCAGAGGTATCGGTTCTGATCACAATTGGAGAGGTCAACAAAGATTGTAAGTCTTCGGCGAGAGCTTCTGGCCATTGCCTTTGACTCAATTCCATAAGAATATTGAGATCGTGAAGCACCCATACAGTTGCCGTTTTAAGATTACTCTCCCTGAATGTTTTCAGGCAATCAAGTTTTTTCCACGTCCCTTTCTTTATGTCTTTTTCGAGAACAAGAGTAGATAGTTGTTTGATTGTAGGAGTCTTAAGTGTTTTAAGACTCAAAGCATATGGCTCGCTACCTTTCAAGGATATTGCAGAATCTGCCTGAACTATCCAAATCTGTGTGCCGTCCCATATCCATTCAAAATGTAGTCGTAATTTTTTGTTTGATGCCCATGAAGCAATGTTGTTCAAAACCAATCGGCATTCTGCCATGTTATGACAGAACAGAAACTCATCTATTGGTTGTGGAGTTGTCTTTCTTGAACTTAATACTTCAAAGTCCGATGTCCCAACACCTGCAAGTGAATCGAATTCGCAAAGCCATGAAGAAATCCTTTTTGTCACACGTCTTTCATTTGAAAGATGTCCGCTTGATCTGGTCGTACCAATAAGTTTTTGTATAATGATGCTCATAGGGCAATTCGTTTGGTCCTGTGAACACACCTCGAATATCTTGATAATATGTGAAGATATTTCTTTTAGTGTTGCCTTGCAGATAAAACTTAAATGCCTTCCTCTTGCATTCATATCTTCATTTGTGGCACTTGATCTTACAATAATGTAGTCTTCAGGTAATGGCGATATTCTTTGCACATTTTTTATAAGGCACTCTTGCTCATCAGGCCTCAAAGCTTCATCTAAGAAAGACTGCGTTGGCGATATAGGTGTGTCGTCGAAAAGGAGCATTTGAGAATCGGTGTGTGTTGAAACAAATGTTTTTTTTGTATCGAGGTCTAGATATCGCTCATATAATTCAGTTGACAATACGAAGAAATTGGGGACCCACTTATGTGACAAAGAAAACAATCCTTTTGCTTTCATGCCAATGGCTTTAGATGATATAGCTACTTCACTGCTAAAGTAAGCACCTTGGTCTACAAAGAGGTTAGTCTTATTTTCCTGTCTCATTTGCCTTGGGAGGTAAATTTCTTTGTGGTAGTTCCGAACAAAGCATCGGCGATGTCCGACATCTTTGCAATTGCGCCATCGGAAAAGAGGCCAATAAGAAAAGCGGAAGCAAGAACAACAGGGGTTTCCTGCGCAGCTTCTTTATTAAAGATAGTTATGAATTCGGCATCAATAATCCATATGAAAGCTACTGCTACTGCTGAAGACACCAAAGGAGACAATATTCTCCACCCCCATCGATCACTATGCCAGAATCCTTTTCCAATGCTGTGGTATAACCATTTTGTTGCAAATACAGCTCCACCGTAAAGGCCAGCTGCCCAAGCATAAGCATAGCGACAGAGTAAGTTACAATCGTTAGCGTCAAGAAGCATAGACTTACCATGGTCAGCATCTGCTACACTACATTTATATTGCCAAATAATCAGCAGAAAAGCAGGAGCAATTACAAGCAATATAATGGTATATACTGCCTCATATCTAATTTGTCTCTTAGCTTTTGCGTCGGAATATTTGGATTGCCAAACTCCAAGTTCACGTCCATCGTCCGAACTACCAAAATCTGTTGTTTCACGTGCCAACTACAAGACTCCTAATAGTTATCCAAAGTTTTTTTTACTTTCTCAACAGTTAAGATGACATTCTCTTTAAAATCGTGCTTCCAGTAATTATATTTAGAGTGTACCCCAATTTCTCTTGCTATAAGTTTTCTAATAAACTGACACGGTGCCGAATTCAAAGTACAGCAAGATATACTGCAATTTGGTTCTTCGATAAAAATAAAAGATTTGCGATCATTATAGAATTTTGCGGTTTGTTCTAAAGAGTGGAGTTTATACCAAATTGGGCCTGAAATTTCAGCCGAATCGGTGGCCCTAGATAATAAGCTAAATTTCAAAGGTACCAAATGAAGATGTGCATGATCTATTCCACAGCCAATATCAAGCTTTTCACTATGGGGACCGTGCTCAAACATTGTTATCGGTCCATATATCTCTGTCAAAAGATTGCTGAAGAAACTTTTTAAATCCAATAGCTCAGGCCAAAGTGATTTCGGAAGTGCTCCCATACAAAGGTAATGATCTTTTGATACGATAAGAAGCCAGCCTTCAACTATGGCCCCTAACGTAGAAACTACTACAAAGTTGTCCGTTTCGAAAAGAATTTCATCCCATGGCGAGTTGGTTTTGTCATAGCCTTGTTTCAAGAAACCCGAACAGTATTTACAGTTATTTTCCTTTAGTATAGTATTTTGATTAGCTGTGCTATTGTCTAATGTAATATTCATTTTACAAGCCCTCTTGAGTTTCTGGTTGCTAGGACAATCTTAGTGCAAATTGAAATAATATATAAATAGTTAATAGTGTTTCGGCAAATTCCACTGCATTTTCTTAATAATAACACTTTGGGCTCAGATTTGCCATGAATAAGGCAGCAACATACTATTTTTTTCATTCTCTCCATTACCAACTTCACTTTTTATCGCGGCATAGGTTTTACCGTAGCCGGATGGTCCACAAATCCTAAACCACAACCCCCGACCTGTCAAGAGTTTCCCCCTTAAAAGAGAAAATATTCCACCACAACTAAAAACTAAAGACTTAAAACTAAAAACTCCTTTCCTTCGTGGTAAAAAAAAACCTGTTCGATCCGTGAGTTCGCGGATAAAATCTTTCTTCATATTTCACAGAAAAAACTTGACAAATAACACCAACCTTTGTATAATGGCTAATTAACAATCAAGATAGATTGTTGCGAGTAACGAGCATCCTGACTCTTTTTGCCAGGAGCAAAGAAACCGCTAAAAAGGAAAAAAAGTGAAAATAATTGAAAAAAACGTGAAAAAACAACAAAAAACAGACTACTTTGAAAACACAACAAAACCCTCACTTTTTCAGAGGGTTCCTGTATTTTTAAAAATAACTTTTTCTGGGAAACAAACCCAATTTCCCAACTCAGAGAATCACTACAACTACTTGCAAAGGAGAGACTTACAACGATTTACTCCCCGAATTCCGACAAAAAAACAAACCCAAAACAAACCCAAACAAACCCAATTTCAGACGCAAAGCCAATTATCTACTCTCTACTTTCTACTATCTACCCTCTCGGACCAAAGGCCCGCAACCCAATCCAAACCCAATTTCAGGCATCAAAGCCAATTTGCAGCACTTATTTCGTGGCGAAAACCTTTTCAAGAACCCACCCCTCACCATCACGGACGGAAAGTGTCCATTGGACACCAAAGCCAATTTCAAAGGGACCCATTAATCGATATTTTATAACCTGCCAAGCCTAACAGATTGATATTGACTTTCTGTTGTTTTCATGCTATTTTAAGACGCTTTTGATGGAATTCTTAGAATAGGATGGAATATAATGCTTAAACGTACTAACACATGCGGCGATCTTCGCGCCGCTAACGTCGGCGAGTCAGTAATAGTTTGCGGCTGGGTAAAGTCCTATCGCGACCATGGCAACCTTGTTTTTATCGATCTTCGTGACCGCTACGGCTTGGTCCAGTTGGTTTTTAACCCCGAAACTCAGCCAGAAATCCACAAAACCGCCCGCGACCTTCGCTGCGAGTGGGTAATCGCAGCTAAGGGCACGGTATCGAAACGCACTGAGGGCATGGATAACCCGAAGATGGTGACCGGGGAAATTGAGATCGTCGTTGAAGAGCTGGAAATCCTCAATACCGCCAAAACTCCGCCTTTTGAGATCGATACCGCCGAAAGCGTCAACGAGGAACTTCGCCTAACGCATCGTTATATCGACCTTCGCCGTAGCGAAATGCAGGATAAGCTGCATGTTCGGCATAAAGTTACTAAGATCGTGCGCGATTATTTCGATGAGAACGGCTTCTGGGAGATCGAAACTCCAATGTTAGGTAAGAGTACGCCGGAGGGTGCCCGGGATTATCTGGTTCCTGCGCGTCTATATCAGGGTTCGTTTTATGCCCTGCCGCAATCGCCGCAGTTGTTTAAGCAGATTTTGATGGTGGCTGGTATGGATAAATATTTTCAGATCGTTCGATGTTTCCGCGATGAGGATCCTCGGGCGGATCGGCAGGCTGAGTTTACGCAGATCGATGTTGAGATGAGCTTTGTCGATTGCGAAGATGTGATTAGCGTTAATGAAAAGCTGATCGCGCGTGTTTTCAAGGAGATCCTCGATGTCGATGTGAAGCTGCCGGTAGCGCGGATCACTTATAAGGATTCTGTTGACAATTACGGTATCGATCGGCCTGACCTGCGGTTCGATATGAAGCTGAAGAATGTTTCGGATATCGTTAAGGATTGCGATTTTAAGGTGTTTACTTCGACGGTCGAACGGGGCGGGGTCGTTAAGGGTCTTTGCGCTGAGGGCGGTGCGAAATTCTCACGAAGCGATATCGAAAAGGGGCTTACGAAGTTCGCGAGCGACTATGGGGCGAAGGGGCTTGCTTGGATAAAGGTCGATAGCGACGGGCTAAAGAGCAGTATCGTGAAGTTCTTCTCGGACGAGCAGAAGGCGAAACTGATAGAGATTTTCGGGGCGAAGGACGGGGATCTTATTTTGCTCATAGCGGATAAGGAATCGACGGCGAATAAGGCGCTGGCGGCTTTGCGAGTGAAGTTGGGCAAGGATCTTGAGTTGTATGCCGACGATGCCCGTGAGTTTGTGTGGGTTGTTGATTTTCCGATGTTGGAGTGGAACGAGGAGGCGGGCCGGTATGATTCGCTGCATCACCCGTTTACGGCTCCGGTGGCGGAGGATCTGGGTAAGCTGGAAAGCGATCCTGGCAATATTAATTCGCAGGCGTATGACCTTGTGGTTAACGGTTCGGAGATCGGGGGCGGGTCGATCCGTATCCATGATCCGGTGACGCAGGCGAAAGTGTTCGATCTTTTGAATATCAGTAAGGAGCAGGCTGCGGACAGGTTCGGATTTTTCCTTAAGGCTCTCGAATACGGTGCGCCGCCGCATGGCGGGATAGCGTTCGGGCTGGATAGGTTGGTGATGCTGCTGACGAATACGGATAATATTCGGGATGTTATCGCTTTTCCGAAAACGCAGCGCGGGCAGTGCCTGATGTCTGAGGCGCCGAGTCCGGTGGATCAGGCTCAGCTTAACGAGCTTAATATACGAACGCAGAAGCATTCGCACGATCCATCGTAATGGGTTGTGTGTGAAGATAAGTCGACGTTTTAAGGCACCCTTATGTTTGGTAAGTTGCGTTCATTTATCGATGTTGTCCTGCGTAAGGCGAAGCTTAAGCCTCTTTCGATAGGTGAAAAGTGTCGGCTTCAGTTCGGGGGTGCGGTTCTTCTTATTCTTGGCCTTGCGCTTATGCTTCCGTATTTCTGGATGGGTAAGCTTACGGAAAAGAACGCTTTGGATTCGGGGCGTGCGATCGCGGATATGGTTTTTTTGCGGCACTTCCAATTAGACAGCAATATCGAAAAGGGGCTGCCTGCGTTGAATGAAACGGGTGTGGTTCGCAATCCCGAGGAGCTGATCGTACAATGGTTTCGTCTTAACGGTCCGGAGAAAATTGGGCCGGGACAGATAATGGCGAAACAGCGGGAAGCGATCGACGAATTGGTCGCAGATGAGTATCGTTACGATGCGGCTTGGATCGAGGAGGCGGATGGGGAGCCTGCGCGTAACAATTATGTGCGGGTCGTGCGGGCGATGGATGCGTGTATTGTGTGCCATAATCAGCAGGGGACGGCGGCGGTTTTCAATAAGAACGAGGCGGTAGGTGCGATTGTTACGCGGACGCCGGCGCGGGATGTCGCCAGGACGAGATTGATGAACCGCCTCTGGATAATCGTCGCGGGACTAATGGCGGCGGCGGGTGCGATGGTTGCGTTTTATTCGATAGCTCAACGGATCATACTGCGTCCGATACGGCAGTTGCGTGCGCTTGTCAGTAATGTTTCGGAAGGTAATCTCGATGCGCGGAGCGCGATCAAGAGCGATGACGAGTACGAGAAACTTTCCGATGCGTTCAATGCTATGCTTGACGGTTTGCAGGAATCGCAGGAGAAGCTGCGGCAGGCGAATAAGACTCTCGACGGTAAGATCGCTCAGCTTTCGGATCGGAATATCGAACTGTTCAAGGCGAATAAGCTGAAAAGCGAATTTCTTGCGAATATGTCGCATGAGGTTCGGACGCCGCTGAACGCGATATTGGGGTTTGCGCAGATACTTCGTGAAAAGCCGGCGGGCGACATCGATAAGTCCAGGAGGTATGCCGAGAATATAATCACCAGCGGGCGGGCACTGCTTAATATGATCAACGATCTTCTCGATCTTGCTAAGGCGGAGGCGGGTAAGATGCGATTACATCTTGAAAAGACGAGTATTCTTACGTTGTGTCAGGGGCTTGTGGCGTTTTATTATGCGATGGCCGAGCAGCACAGGGTTACGATCGAGCTGAATGTCGAGGATGATATTCCGCTGGTTACGACGGATTACGGTAAGGTTCAGCAGGTGCTGTATAATCTGCTCAGTAACGCGATCAAGTTTACGCCGGAGGATGGTAAGGTTGTGGTGTCGGCGAAGATGTTAGATGAAAAGACGGTTCGGATGTCGGTGACCGATACGGGGCCGGGGATAGCGGAGGATAATTACGATAAGGTATTTGAAAAGTTTCGGCAGGTGGACGGGTCGATAACGCGACAAGGGGACGGGTCAGGGCTGGGTCTTGCGATATGTAAGGAACTGACGGAACTTCTGGCTGGGGAGATATCGATCGAGAGTACGTTAGGGGAGGGGTCGACATTTCATTTGGATATACCGTTGGTGTTGTCGGTGGGTTAGTTGATCGGTGATTACAGATTAAGGTAGTCGATAAAAGTAATGGAATAATGGACAAGGACATCTGTATGAAGAGTAGAGCAATACGGAATGTTATCATTGTAGCGTTTTTTTTGGGAGCATTGATCACATTAAGACATTTTACAGTCAATGCTGAAATGGTTTTGCAAAACAGTAAAGAGGTCATCGAGCGAATCGACCAGATAACCAGGTTGATCCCTGAACGGCTAGGGCCTGATGCAACCGATCAGATGTGGGATGACTGGAATAAACAGAATCATGAATTGCGAAAAAAACGCATCGATGTTATTAGTGAACTTGAGAACTGCAATCTTTCAGATGCCCAATTTAAACCGTATCTTATTATGAAATTAGATGACATTGAGGACTGTTTTTACCACTTGCGTTCATTGCCTAACCAATATGAGTCGACATTATATGACATGATGGATGACGAGAATTATTTAAAAAAAACGCTGGCAACGGAATTGTTCTGGTCACTTAATATTTATCATGTCAATACGCATTTGATGCATTTGTCCGAACAGGATATACGGCAAATTACTGATTTTGAGCTGTCACGAAAAGAACAGCCGGAAGCAGGTCGTTTAATGGCTAAGGCGATAAGAATGGGGCATCTCAACCAAGATACAAAAGTGAAGTGGTCAACATGGGTCCTTGAACAAATGCCGATTGAAAGCGAAGGGCATCAGTTAATTTTGACCAGAAATTCCACCAAAGCAGATATCGGGAAAATCGTCGAGTATAAAGGTCAGGACCTGGATGGAAATACGCTTGACTTGAAAGATTTCAGGGGGAACGTGGTGTTGGTCGAGTACTGGGCTTTTTGGTGTGGTTTTTGTTTAGAAGAAATTCCACAAATCAAAGAAGTATATCATGACTATTACGACGAAGGTTTCCGTGTGATTGGAGTATTCAATGACTATAAGATCAATGAACTTAAAAACTATGTGAAAAAAAAGAAAATTAAATGGCCCCAACTGGTTACTCCAGACGTCTCAAAGTCATCATATTTTCACCCGCTTGCAAAGCAATATGGAATTTTGAGTCTGCCTAGTTATTTGCTAATTGACAGGGAAGGCAAGTTAGTTCGTGTTGGCTCCAGCAGAATTAAAGACCTTAAGCCGGTAATCATGAAGCTTTTGAATGAAGAGTAATAATTCCAAGCTTCTGTCAGATTTTTAATTTTATAAAGAAAGCACCCTGGGCGAGGGGTCGACTTTTCATCTGGATATACCGTTGGTGTTGTCGGTGGGTTAGTTGGTGGTTGCGGGCAAAGTTAAGTTGATGATCAAGTAAATAGGTGACTGTCCCCTATTTACGTCTGCAAGAAAATATAAAACATTTGGATTTTGATAACCGCATGGGCGTGGCCGGGGCTACGGTTTGTTGTGTTAAGTTTTTTTGTAATTGTTGGGTCAGAAAGGTAGCTAATTAAATGGAAAGAGTGAAACGGTATTATGACAGCAATCCTGAGATGGAGTGGCAGCGTTTACAGCACGACGTCTATGCAAGGATAGAATATGAAGTCACGTTGCATTTTATTCATAAATATCTCGTTCCCGGCAACCGGTGTATTGACATAGGAGGTGGCCCAGGCCGATACACCATTCACTTATTACAACAGGCCTATCATGTAACCCTGCTGGATTTGTCTCCCATGCTTTTGCAGAAGGCTCAGCAGCAAATCGAGCAGCAGGAGTTAACTGCCTATCTTGACGGTATCCATGAAAGAAATGCTGTTGATCTAAGCGGCATTGAAAGCGATTCGTATGATCTGACTTTATTGCTGGGGCCATTGTATCATCTGACAAAAGAGTATGAACGAATTCAAGCAATAGAGCAAGCCTATCGTGTAACCAAACCCGGCGGTTACATCTTCTCTGCCATTATCCCCAGGCTATCTGTCATTCGGGATATCTTCAGATGGTCTCCAAATGCAGCCCAAGAGTATCTCGCCGGTCACGAAGAGCAGATCAATCAACTTATCGAGACAGGAGTTTATTTGAATCTGAAGGAGGATCCTGCACAGTTTACCGATGCGTACTTTGCCAACACGGAAGATATCCCAAGCCTGTATCAACAACAAGGTATCGAGTTGATCGAAGCTTTTTCATGCGAGGGTATCGCTGCCTTTTTGAATGATAGAATCAACCAACTCGTCAACAACGAACATACTTGGAAGATATTACTGGACCTGATAATCAAAACAAGTACCACCCCTTCAATTTTAGGCGCAGGCGAACATTGTGTTTTCATAGGGCAGAAAGCGTAGGATGCGCCATAAAGCTGTATTATTTATAGATTAATCAGGAAAGAAAGTGATGTATGACGAAGAAAGCATACGAAGGTCATGAGGTTGTTTATCGTTGGATGAAAAAGGAAGGCATTGAAGTCTGGGGCCAGAAGGGAAGCAGAACAACTGGTAAGTCGTGCATTCCGGAAACCAACAACTTTTTGAAAGATGTTCTTTCTCAGCCGTGGGCTCCTAAAGGCGGTAGGGTTATTGAGCTTGGGTGTGGGACGGGGCCTATATTGAGGCGGGTTTGCAAAAAGGGTTTTAGTGGAATCGGCATTGATATTAGCAAAACCGCTATCGCTATGGCAAAGGAACAATCGAAAGGTCTTGATATCAAGTTCCGGCAAGGCGATGTTTGCAACTTGAATGTCAAAAGTCTCGGCAAGTTCGATCTGGTAATAGACGGTTTGTGCCTGCATTGCATTACTGAAAGCAAGGATAGAAAGGCGTATTTGAGTAACGTATTTAATATCTTAAAAGATGGCGGACTTTTTGTATTGCTTACGATGTGCGGGCCGGTGGATAGAAAATTATTCTCGCAGACATGCAAGGGGCACAAGATCGTTAAGAAAGTGGTTTATGTGCCATTTGAAGACAAAAGCTATGGAAGGCTGGCAAAGTTCAATGACAAAACTTATCTACCAAGCCGATATATCGGGCACTGGAAAGATATTCTTAGCGAAGCACGCGGAGCAGGTTTTGATTTGAAATTGATCAGATACAACGCAAATAACAATAAAGATTGTTGTGGAACGCTGACGGTTGGAGCGATAAAACAGGATGAGTAAATGAAAATAATGTTAGTTGAATATGATGCGGGTTGGGTGAAGATGTTTGAGGGGGAGTGCGGCTTGCTTGTTGGGTGTCTGGGGGATTCGGTTGCTGGGATCGAGCATGTTGGCAGTACGGCTGTGGTGGGTTTGGTTAGTAAGCCCATAATCGATATTATGGTTGGGCTGGTTGATTTCTCTGTAGCAGATAGTCTTGTTTCTGGAATTGTGAACATGGGCTATACATACTTTCCGGAATATGAGGATGTGATGCCGGATCGGCGGTTTTTTAAGAAATCGGTCAATGGCACGGCGACGCATCATGTCCATATGACAGAGATTGACAGCAAATTCTGGCAGAGACATTTGCTATTCCGGGATTATTTGAGAGTCAATCCCGGAACGGCTGAAGAATACGCCTTGCTGAAAAAAGAATTGGCGAAACGAGAATGGGAAGATAGCAATGATTTTGCAACTGCCAAGACTGAGTTTATTAGAAGAGTTGAAGAACAGGCGAGGAAGTACGCATAGTCGTTGAGTCAGAGATTGCCGCAGTCGCCTACGGCTCCTTCGCAATGACAGCATGTGGGGCCGGTTATTCGATGAGTTGGTCCAGTTCCTTTGTGATGTCCTTCTTTGTGGTGAGGCCGACCCACTTCTGGGCGATCTCGCCTTTATTGAAAAGGATGACCGTCGGGATCGCGTTGATGGCGTACTCTACGGCAGCTTCGCGATGTTCGTCGGTATCGACTTTGCAGACTTTGACTTTGTCGCCGTATTCGTCGGCGATCTCTTCGATGATAGGAGCGATCATCTTACAGGGTCCGCACCATGGAGCCCAGAAATCTACCAGCACGGGAACCTCAGATTCTTTTATCGTCTCATCAAAAATGCCGTCGTTAAGTTCAATCACATTATCTGCCATTTTCAAATCCTTTCATATTATCCATGCCAATCAAATCTAAGCTGATTTTAGTGTGTCGCCGGATTGGTGTCAAATATTATTTTTGCAAATCGGGTAAATCTTCGGGGTTGTGGTTTTCCGGGGCAGAGTGGTCGGGTATGACCGGGACCACCTGCTCGGGTTCCGGGGCGGTCTGAGGGGGTATCTCTACGATGGGTATCGTGGTTTTGTCGTGATCGGGTTGGGGGGGAGCCGGTTGGGGTTCGTCTTGGGCAGTTTGGGCTTCCTGGGCGTATATCGCATTCTGGACGGCGATCTCTGCTGGTTCGTCGGTCGTTGAGCGGACATATATCGACTCTGACTGGGCGCGCTGCTCGAGATGGATCAGTTGTGATTTTGCAAGTTCGAGCATCGCCAGGAACAGCCCGATCATGACCAGGCGTGTATTTCGACCGGTGAATATATCAGTAAAGGTGAGCGGACCCTCGGTCTGGAGGCGGTGAAGTATTTCAATCTGATAAAGGTCTATCGGCGTATCGTCGGTGATGTGATCATAAGCGGAAATGTCGCCTCCGGTGGCTTCGATGATATCGCTGAAGGCTTCGAGCAGCGTCCAGATGCTGACCTCGTCAAGGTCGATCTCGGGTTCCGGGGTGCCGGCTTTTAGACCGGCGATGATCGAATCAGGCCGGGTGAAGCGTTCTTTGCGGTCGTTGGCGGATTCATCAAGCAGATTTGCGGCGTCTTTGAACTTTTTGTATTCGAGTAGCTGGCGGATAAGCTCGGATCGCGGGTCGGAGCCTGTGAGATCGTCTTCGTCTTCCGCTTCGACCCTTGGCAGGAGCATGGCGGATTTTATCTCCATCAAGGAAGCTGCCATGACGAGGAAATCGCCAGCGATGTCGATGTCGAACATTTTGAGCAACTCGATGTACTCGATGTACTGCTTTGTAATGCTGGCTATCGGAATGTCGTATATCTCCACCTCATCCTTGCGGACCAGGTAGAGCAGCAGATCGAGGGGACCAGCGAATACATCAAGATTTACGCGATATGGCGCCATCAAACCTCTCCCTGTTCGATACTGTCGGACGATTCGAGAATGCTCTTTGCCTGTTCCATATCATTTTCAAAAACTTTAAGTTGGACACAGAGCGTATTACCGCCAATGGGGTATATCCCTTGGGCTTTTTCACCAACCACCATGGCCTTTATGCCGCTGGATTTAAGCCGGCTCTCTGCAAGCTCAGCTTCATATAACTCCAGATATTCGGCGACCGTTACAAGTTTATCATTTTGATCAGTCATTTTGTCAGCCCTACCGCCTTTCTTACCCTCTGCATTGTCTCGCGTGCAACAACGCCTGCGCGTTGGGCGCCATCTGCGAGTATCTTTTCGACGTGGGCGGGGTTCTTTTCAAGTTCCGCTCGTTTTGCGCGGTAAGGAGCGAAATATTCATGCAGCAATTCTACGAGTCTTTTTTTAACGGTGCCGTAGCCGGTTCCGCCGCTGCGATATTTGGCCTCCCATTCGGCGTATTCATCCTTTGAGGCGACGAGTTTTATCAGGGCCATGACGTTGCAGGCGTCCGGATCCTTGGGGTCGTCGACGGGGGTTGAATCGGTCTTTATGCTCATGACCTTTTTTTTGACCTGCTTTTCCGATTCGAAGATGCCAATGGTATTGTCGTAGCTTTTACTCATTTTTCGACCGTCGATGCCGGGTACGACCGCTACGGATTCGATTATGTGTTCCTTGGGGATCGTGAGGATCTCGCCGTACTGGTTGTTGAAGCGTATGGCGATGTCGCGGGTGACTTCGATGTGCTGCTTCTGGTCAGCTCCTACGGGGACGAGTTCGCTGTCGAATATCAGGATGTCGGCGGCTTGGAGGACGGGGTAGGCGAAGAGGCCGTGGTTAGGACTGATGCCCTGGGCGACTTTGTCCTTATAAGAGGTACACCGCTGCAACAGGCCCATGGGCGTTACGCAGGATAAGATCCATGTAAGCTCTGTGACCTCGGGCACATCAGATTGACGCCATAGGACGGTCCTTTCCGGGTCCAGACCCAGAGCGAGATAATCCATAGCGACGTCGAGCATGTTGGTCCTAAGCTGGGCCGGAGTCGGGGAGCTGGTCAGAGCGTGGAACTCGGCGATGAAGTAAAAAGCCTCATTTTCGGCCTGCAATTGCAGATGCTGCCGCATGGCACCGAAGTAATTACCTATGTGCAGCTTGCCCGACGGCTGTATGCCTGATAGTACTCTCAAACCGAACTCCTGTGATTGACACTCAAAAAAAAGCTTAGTGTCAGAGAGTACCATTTTCATACCTTCCTGTCAAGAAAACAAAGTTTTTCGTGCTTATCTGCGTTCGGTCCTTGTGCCGTGGTGCGTTGTCAGGGTGTATGTAAACCGCTTTTGGGAGTTTTTCTTTAGACTCAGGGTGAACTTGACGGTGTCGAGATCGACTGTTTCGAATTGGCCGTATTGGCCGTTTTTTTCGATATCCCAATACTGGGTATTGAAATTTCGGGTGATCTCTACCTTGGCGGGGACATCGCGGGTGTTTTTGACCTCTACGTCGAAGTCCCTGACCTCGTCCCAGCCGGAAATATTACCGTAGCGGTCGAACTTATGGTTGGTCATCTTGAAATTCATGATCTTTGGCTCGACGACGACGTTGGTGACGGCACCGATGTTAAGCTCGACGTCCTCATCGACGGGGATATATTTAAAGGACGACTGGCCCTGATAGCTGAGATTGCCGTTGTCGCCGACGCCTCTGTAAACCTTGATCTTGCCGCCGGGGATGGGGGTTTCGCCGAGTTCGTGATCCTCATCATTTTTGAAACTGAGGAAGCGGACGACCTGGTTGCCGTAACGGTTGCGCTCGAATTTATAGAGATTGACGACGGGGACATCGGCGGTATCGAAACTTGCGAGGCGTTTGGACCAGCCGTTGCGGATCGTTTCGGTGCCCTCAATCGTGTAGAGGAAATATTCCGAAAGCCCTTCCTTCTTGATCTCCTTGGGAGCGGCTGCGACTTCATCCATTGCCCTCATCGACTTCATCATCATCACATCATCTCTGGCTCTGGACGCTCGTGCTGCTGGTCGGGGCATTGGGACAGGCTCACCGGGTCTGCCGTAAGGGTACTGGCGTCGGGCAAGGTCAGCTATGCGGTCGAGGATGTGGACCTTGCCGACGATGAGGCGGGTTTGGGCGTTTTCGTAATCTTCGCCGCTATTATTTGTAACGCGGACATAGCCCTGGAGCCGCATTGTCTTTTCGTCCTCTGAAAGTGTTCCCATATAGAATGCCCGCCATGAAAGTCCGCTGGTCAGGTACGATATCTCAACGGGGACCTTGCCGGAGACGCTACTGTTGATGTTCCAGAGTCCGAGGTTCTTTACGCGGGGCGGATAGGTAAGCTCTGCGATGTCGATCTTGTCCGCATTTGCCTTGGGCAGCATGTCGAGACTGGTCGGGTCGATGAGGGTACCGGCCCATGAGAACTGGAGCTTGTTAAGGCCGGCCTTGAGTGTAAGCGATCTGCTCTCGCGGGCAAGCGTAAGATCGGCGGAGTTATAAATGGTAAGCTGAACGGTATCGCGCGCCGGCAGCGTTACGAGGTCGATCTTTGCCCAGGATATCGAAGCGGTTAAAACAACTATCGTTATTAGTATTAGTATTAGTCTTTTCATTTTAGTATCCTTTCATGTCAAGGGTTTGTTCGTTATTTTAGTATCGCTCCGGGTTTATATGCGCATCGGGCCGAATGTTGCGGCGGAAGTAGTGCATCTTCAGCTCTTTCGTTGCGGGGCCGTTTTTGCTGCGAGCAGGGAGTTTTATCTCGAATTCGAGCGTACTGAAATCAGTCTTTTTGTAGGGCATGTTGCAATCCCTTTTCTTCATGTCCCACTGGCCGGGTATGTGCTGGATGACGGTCAGGGTCGCGGGCGAATCCTTGAAGTTCTCTATCTTTGCGACGATCTCCTCTTCCATATCGTACATTATCACCCTGCCTTTTTTATTCTTTTCGATATTGACCCTGCGTTCGGTCATCTTTCGTTGAGTAACGACGATGTCGCGGCTGTCGCCGATGTAAAGTTCGGTCTTTTCGCCGGCGGCCACCTGGCCGGTAACGTCCTCACCGAGGAAGATCGTACTTTGGCTGCCGTCATCCTGGAATATTCTTGCTTTGCCGCTCCAGAGCGAAAAATCGCCGAGGCCACTTTTTTTATCGTTGACTATGCGGTAGCTGACGGGGATGCCGACGTTTTTATTTTCCAGCTTTTCCGGATCCCACGGCTGAATGGCGGAATCGAACTTCCATACCTTTGTGATCGGTACCTGTCCGGCTTTGAAGAACAGCATCTGCTTGGTCTCTTCATGCTTGATGCCCTGCTCGAAGGCTTCGCCGTAATCCAGCAGTATGCGGGCGTGGTCGAAATCCTCACCGGAAAAATTCCTCAGGACAAGATAGCTCTTGAGGTTAAGGTGCGTTTCGGCTTTGTCGGCGATGGCTTTGTAGGTTACGAGGCGGTCGATGTTACGCAGCAGGTAGCTTATCCTGACGGTCTCGGCGTAGTCCTTGTCGCTGTGTATCTCCCAGACCAGCGCCGCTTCGTTCGGAGGGTAGCTAACGTTCAGGAGCGTAACGCCCTTGGGATGGTCGATCACCGCCAGGCGTATCGAATCGGCATCGATACTGACGGACTTCCACGAAAAGTCAACCTTATTGAGTCCCTTTTGCAGCGTAAGAACCCGCTCTTCCTCGATAAGCGTCGCGTTGGGATTATCCAGCCGAATAACCGTCGCAGCCCGCTCAGGTAATGCAACCAACTTAATACGCGCCTGGGCACCTGTTGCCATTAACAATACCAACATTACCAAAACCAGTTTTTTCATTTTCGTGTTCATGGTCATTTCTCCTGAAATTAAAGTCCTGAATACAACCTTAGACGCATAAGGTACCCTACCGGTTGACAAAAAACATGTAAATTTCTGTGAAAATCAACAAATTTAGGTTTATTGTGCCTCAAAGGTGTCGGCAGCGAGCGTCTTTTGTAAAAATTTGCAATTCCGGTGAAATCATGGTAATATTCAAGGCTCAAAAGACGTCTATAGATAGTAGTACGCAACGGGTGCAGCTTTTAATAAGGTACGATTTTGCAATATTCATATAAAAAAACCAGTTTTCGACGGCAGGAGGTGTGTTCCAGAGGTTCAGTTTCGCCTTTTGCGGGGTTGGGAATACTTGCTTTTGGGCTTGGGGTGCTGGTGCTGGCAATATCGGGGTGCCAGAAACCGGCTCAGTACCGCGAAGAAGCCGACGAGGTCGCTTTCGATATCATTGAGGAAACGCAGCAGCAAAGTCTGGGGCGGGTAGAACCTTTCAGTATCGAACGGGCTTCCGATATTCTTCGCCGCCGCCTTCTGACCGATCAGAATCTGACGATTACGAGCAATGGCTCGCTGGGTACTGATACGCTTTCGGCGATCGAGCATTGGCCCGAGCCGGACTATCCGAAGGCTATTGCCAAATCCGACCCGAATATTGTAACGGTGACAAAGGAAACGGTGAAGATATCAATGATCGACGCCCTGCAGATCGGGGCACAGAATAGTTTTGACTATCAGACAAGCAAGGAAAATGTTTTCAACAAGGCACTTGCGCTTGATCTGGAGCGTAACGATTTCAGGAACATCTTCAATACCCAGCTTGAAAGCTTGATAAGTACCGACTCGACCAGCGGCAAATCGGTGAGCGGAACGCGAAACAGCGCCTCGGCGGGTGCCGATAGAAAACTCGACAGTGGAACCCAATTGAGCGTAGATATCGCAGTTGACCTCGTGAAACTCATGACGGCAAGCGGTGCATCGGCTATGGGCATTACGGGCGACGCTTCAATCTCCATTCCGCTGCTGCGAGGTTCGGGCAGGCACATCGTGACAGAGCCGCTAACCCAGGCTCAGCGAAATGTGGTGTATTCAATCTACGAATTCGAAAGGTTCAAGCGGACGTTCGCCGTGGAAGTAGCAAGCGATTATCTCGGCGTACTTCGGCAGTATGACCAGGTTGGAAATAACGCCGAGAGTTACCGCCGCCTGATCGCCTCGGCAAGACGTGCTCGAAGACATGCAAACGCTAATAGGCTTCGCGAGATACAGGTTGACCAAGCCGTTCAGGACGAATTGAGGGCACGCGAAAGATGGATAAGCGCAACCGAATCTTATAAAAAGAGACTTGATTCGTTCAAGGTTCTGCTGGGTCTGCCGACCGACGCAAACATCGAACTCGACAGAGGCGACTTCGACCGTCTTACAGAACGGGCAAAAACATACTTAACTAAAGTCGATCAGGATGACGCTGGGAACGCAAAAGACACCCCCCCTGCTGATGCCGAGATCAAATTAACTCCGCCCAATTATGATAACGCCGGCCCTCTTGAGATGGACAAGAAAACAGCGACGAAACTTGCTCTCGGCAATCGTCTCGATCTGCGAGTCGCAGAGGGCAAGGTCTATGACGCTCAACGAGCCGTAGTAATAGCAGCCGACAACCTGCGGGCCGAACTTACTCTCTTGGGCTCTGCGAGTATGGGCGCAAGCAGAACCGTAGCAACCGCAACTTCCGAAGATGCAAGGCTAAGAACCAACAGGGGTAAATATTCCGGACTGCTGACGCTCGATCTGCCGATAGAACGGACCGAAGAGCGGAATGCTTATCGAAACAGTTTCATCACGCTGGAAAAGATCGTAAGGGATTTTCAGAAGCTGGAAGATACGATAAAACTGTCCGTTCGAAACGAATTGCGAGATATGCTCCAGGCCAGGGAGAGCCTTGAGATACAGACTAAGAGTGTCTTTGTTGCCCAAAAACGAGTTAAGAGTATAAACATGTTCCTCAACGCAAACCGGGCGGAGATACGAGATCTGCTCGAAGCCGAAGAATCGCTTCTTTCGGCACAGAACCAATTGACGGCTGCGGTCGTAAACTACCGCATAGCCGAACTGCAAATACAGCGGGATATGGGACTGCTGATGGTTGACAGCAAAGGTTTATGGAAAGAATTTTCTCCGGAGACATTAAATGATAAATAAAACCAAGAAGATATTAAGCCTTTTAAGGGAAAAACCAGTTGCGCGGATAATTGCAATTGCCCTCGTACTCTTGATCGTCGGGGCGATAGCCTTAAGGCCAGGTGACGTTGACTCGGAAGAAATGGCAACATTCGAGGCTAAACGCGGCCCTCTGACGATAAGCGTTACCGAGTCGGGAACGATCATGGCTCGCGAGCAGGTGATCTTGAAAAGTGAGGTCGAGGGAATGACTACGATCCTGTGGCTCATTGACGAGGGTGTAGTTGTTAAAAAAGGCGACCTTCTGGTAGAACTCGATGCAAGCAGACTGGAAGATGAGCAGATCGACCAGGAAATAGCCGTGCAAAATATGGAGGCCGCTTTTGTAGGGGCACGTGAGAACCTGGCTGTGACCGAAAATCAGGCACAAAGCGATATCGACATAGCCGAGTTGACACTGGACTTCGCAAAGCAGGATCTGCGAAAATATGTAGAGGGTGAATACCCGAACCAATTGAAGGAAGCGCAGGCCAACATTACTTTAGCCGAAGAGGAGCTTACTCTCGCCAAAGATAAGTGGGACTGGTCAAAAAAACTTTTCGAAGATAAGTATGTATCGCAAACCGAATTGCAGGCCGACGAATTATCCTACAAGCAAAAGGCTTTGAACGTGGATCTGGCAAAGAACAGTCTTGGACTGCTTGTTGATTTCACAAATAAGCGACAAATGGCCATGCTGGAAAGCGATGTCAAGCAAGCGGTCATGTCGCTGGAAAGGACCAACCGTAAAGCCAAAGCCGACATAGTACAGGCCCAGGCGAATCTCCGTGCAAAAGAATCCGAGTTCAACCGGCAAAGCGATAAGCTGGCAAAAAGGAAGGAGCAAATAGAAAAAACAAAGATATACGCTCCGAACGATGGTCGTGTCGTTTACGCTACGAGCGCCAAGGCCAATTGGCGCGGCAACGACGAACCTCTTGACGAGGGCAGGAACGTCAGGGAACGTGAAGAACTTATCTATCTTCCGGTCGCCGATTCTGTTAAAGCAATGGTCAAGATACATGAGTCCAGCCTCAAAAAGATCGAGCTTGGACTACCGGCAAGATTAACCATCGATGCGCTTCTCGGAAAGACTTTCACCGGATATGTCGCCAAGATCGCGCCGCTGCCGGACGCTCAGGCTATATGGATGAATCCAGACCTGAAGGTTTACAACACCGAAATATTCATCAACGGCGACGGAAGCGATATGCGAACCGGAATGAGCTGCAGCGCAGAGATCATCGTAGAGCATTATAAAGACGCGGTATATGTCCCCGTTCAGGCCGTACTGCGTGTAAAGGG
>DRGS01000089.1 GCA_011053245.1 Phycisphaerales bacterium | reverse complement strand
GCTTATGTAATCGTCGGCAAAACTGTTTGCGTTGATCTTTTCCGTCGATTCGTCCAGACAGAAGCAGCCATTATCGAGAACGACGACCCTCTGGCAGCATTTCAGGCCCACGGCTGCGTCGTGCGTTGTCATGATTATCGTGCCGTCTTTGGCGAGAAAATCAACAAAGATACCGGCCAGATGCTTGCAGGAATCCGAATCCAATCCAGTGAAAGGTTCATCGGCAAGAAGTATCGCCGGCTTATGAACCAGTGCCCTTGCGATGGAAAGCCTCTGGAGCAGACCGCGTGAAAGGATCGCCGCCTGATCGTATCTGAAAGGAGTAAGGCCGACATCTTCCAGCAGTTCATCAACGCGTTTGCCAGGAGCATCGACACCATAGAGATTCGCGAAAAACTTTAGATTCTCCGCAACCGTCAAGTCAGGATAGACCATTGCCTTGTGCGAAATGACGCCAAGCTGAGGTTTGGCTTTTTCGGGATTCTTGGCTGTATCGTAACCGCAGAGTGAAACCGAACCGCTGTCCGGCTGAAGAATGCCAGAGATAATCCGCAAAAGTGTACTCTTGCCGGCACCGTTGATACCGCAGATATAGACCGACTCGCCGCCGGAAACGGAAAGATCGATTCTATTCAATACCTTTCTCGCTTCAAAGGCTTTGCTTACCGATCTAACATTTATTACATGATCATCCATTGAATCGTACAACTTTGAGTTTAATAAAATCAGTCCCGCGATGCTGGTTTTGGTTTTGAGCCAAGCTGTCTTTTGATAACAAGTATGGCCAGAACGCCAAAAACGATCGCGATCGGTATCACAGTATTTTGCATTGGCTTACTGTAATTAAACCCTGTGATCTTGAATTTCACAACTTTCGGGGGAGTAACATTTCCAAGCTCAAAATATTCCGAGGCCGATCCGTCACCTGTCTGGAATTCCTCGGCGGGCACTTCAAGACCGACGATCTTTACAGAGCCGATCTGTGAAAAGACGGTAAACTCTTCAGTCGGCATTGTCACAGGTTTTGCAATTGCGATATCAGAGGCATTTATCGGCAGCTTATAACTAAAGATAGCCTGGAACTCGCCCGGCGGCATCGCCATGGTGTCATAGAAACCCTCTTCAGTCTGAACGAGTGCAGACATTACAAAATAGTTTGTTATGGAAAGGTCACTAAAACCGGCAGGCAATTTCATCGACAGGACCTTCGGCATACCTTCAGCATTCTTTTCGTCAGTTGTCACCGCCCTGTCGGTCGGGTTTACTAATTGCATATACTCAGTTACCACAAGCGAATCCGCCTCAGTCTTGAAGATCATATGATGCGTCTTGATTCGCAGCACGGAATTGTCATGCAAGACATCATACGCACTGATATTGACATGTATCGGGCTATCTGTTTTTGCCACTTCAACCGTATGCGAAGAAAAAGCCATATCCGCATGCTTTGTGCGCGCCACAGCAACAACATGAATACCGGCAGGGGCATCTGTAAATACCGCCCTGCCATCTTCGCCAACCTGTCCCTCGACATGGCCGATAGCCTTCCCATGACGATAAAAATCCACAGTAACCATATCACCGACGACATCTGTGCCATTTTCAGATTCATTGATAACCTTAACGATCAAAATCGTTTCAGATATGTCGTGGGCGTGCTCGTCCTGAGCGTAACACCTGCTTATGCTGAGAAGCAGGATCATTGTTATAAAAAGAATATTCCTCAATCCTTTTCCTCCTCATCGGCAACACATTCAGTTTTCTTTGAGATCAGCGGCAAAGCCGTAAAATACACACAAACAGCCAGTAGTATCCATTTCGCAATTACCATTTCGTTTCCTTTATTATTGATGCGACTTGTGTTTTCTCGTATACAGTGCGGTAAGAACCATGCTCGTACCGATTACCATTACGATACCACCTATCCATATCCAGTTGATCAGAGGATTGATCAGTATCCTCAAGTTAATAAGATCGTTCGTGTGATTTACATCCGTAAGAGCCAGATAAAGATCGCTGGCCAGCGTCCTTCGGATACTCACTTCGCTTACGGCTTTTTTGCTGGCGGCATAAACCGCTTTTGATGGCCTTAAAACCGTAAGAAGTTTGCCATGCCGGTCGGAAGACTCTGTCGGTTCATCCGCGACCGCAACTCGATTTCTGTAAACCGATATATTTGCCGTACTCGCCGTAAAGTTCGGGCCCTGTACGGCCTCCAGCCCTTCGTAAACCAGTTTAAAGTCCCTGATCTGTTTTGACTGACCGGGCTTTAGTGCCACATATTCTTCGACGTTGAACCCGCCTGAACCGGCTATGCCGAAAAATATCATTACGACGCCAATGTGTACAACTCGGGCACCGTACCATCTGGCATTTCTTCGCCGGTGAGAATCATTTCTTCGGTCAGCTTTTAGTTTCAGTTCATATCCGATCAATTCAACGACAAGGCTGACGGCTGCGAACGCCGCGATCAACAGGAATGCTCCCGCAATCGATTTCGTAAAGAACCAGATCGCAATTGAACCTGCCGCGATGATCAAAGCGACTATCGGCCGCCACTTGAGATTAAAACCGAACCTTAAAAGATGCGGACAGATGGCGAGGAAAAGCAAAAATACCGCACCTACCGGCGAAGTTATCTTCGTAAAATACTCCGGCTGAAGACTTATCTTTTTTTCTGAAAAAAGTCCGCTCAAAAATGGAAACAGCGTCCCGACCATGACAACGAACGTCAGGAACAGCAACAGGTAGTTGTTATAAACAATATACTTCATGCCCCTTGTAGAGCCCTCTCTCGGATGACCCCTTTCGCGGAGGTGTTTTCTTATCATTAGTACCGCGGCAATGATAAATAAGTGTACCAAAAGCACGATGTACAGAATACTCCAGCCAGGATCGGGGAATGCATGAACGCTTGACACCAGGCCCGAACGTGTCAAATACGTACCGAACACACAGAGGCTGAATGTCAGAATACTCAGTATCTTGAGCCATCGCGATACGGTGCTTCTTGCCCTGAACGTTCTGGAGCAGTGCAATAGTGCCGTCCCGACAAGCCACGGCATCAACGAGGCATTCTCAACCGGATCCCATGCCCAGTAGCCGCCCCAGCCAAGCTCTTCGTAGGCCCACCACGCACCGAGAACTATACCGATCGTAAGGAACACCCACGACCAAAGGATCCAGTTGCGCGTCCTTTCGTAAAGCGGAACCGGCCCATGAATATCCCGGTGTTTCATCACGGCAAAGGCCCACGCACAAGGAATAATGAAACCTGCATAACCAACAAAGAGGGTCGGCGGATGAAAGACCATCGCCGGATGCTGCAATAGCGGATTAAGCCCGGCTCCATCTGCTGGAGCAATCGCTGCAACAGCGAAAGGATTCTCATCGTGGATCATAACGATAAGGAAGAAAACGCTTACAAAATTGGCCAATGCACGAGCATTAGCGGCGAAGACCCTGTTATTCTTTTCCGACCTGCAGAAGACGATCAGAACAAATCCGACCTGCATCCAAAGCCAAAGCAAAATCGAACCGGAAGCGCCTGCCCACAGTGCGCTTAACTTATAAGCAAGCGGCAACGCCAATGATGTGTGCTGGGCGACGTAATTAACAGAAAAATCACTCTTGACGAGCAACGTCAGCAACACCGCGATCGCAACACTCAGACACAGCATGCACGAGATAGTCGCATTGCGGCCGCTCTTCATCAATCCGTCATTTTTGCGCCAGACGCCGAGCAAGTCAACTATTACGGCATAACTGCACAAAAAATGAGCCAGCATCAATGTAAATTGTCCAAGTTCAACCATCGCTATCCAGTTTTGCCTCGTATTTAGACTCGCATTTGGTCATTAGACTATTCGCCTGAAAAGTGCCCGAAGTATCCAACCGGCCCTCAATAACAACTTCGATATCATCAGTGAAATTATCAGGCACCACCTTGCTGTAATTGACCGGCAACTCGGATTCCTTACCCGCTAATATAAACGAAAGCTGCATCTTCTCAGCATCGCGTTTAATCGATCCGGGCTTTACATTGCCGGCAAGGCGAAACGAACTGTTGGCGATCTCGTCATTATTCGCGGCAAACTCATCGACAGAATAATAATACGACCACGAAGACTGCATCGCCTGATACATAAAGTAACTTATGCCGCCGCCGATGACAACTATGCCTATAATGACTTTTATGATAGTTCTGGATTTCATACTTCAATATCCTTTCAAATTTACATTACAAATTGAATTTTTCAATAATAAAGCCTAAACTTATTAGTCGTCAAATATCCATGTATTTCTGTAGAAATCGTAAGTCGGTATCTTCCCAATCGTGTCCGCGTCACGGCACAATGGCGGGAAAGTCTTCTACAACAAAAGAGATAACGCCTTTCGATATGCGTCAACAGCCTTTTCAGTGTTATTAGTGGCCTCATAAACCCTGCCTAATTCATAAAAAGAGCGAGCGGATCTCGGGTCAAGTTTGGTAGCTTCAAGCAGCAACTTCTCGGCAGTATCGAGGTTACTTTCGAGGCGATTTGCCCAGCCGATTATGAGAGCTTTGCGGGCTTTGTCGGATCGTGCTTGAGGTTTCAGCTTTTCTGCTATTTTGATGGCTTCGGCGGACTTGCATATCTTGCAAAGCAACTCGCCAAGGTTCAGGGCGATCGGCGTTGAATTCGGGTCGAGTACATAAGCGCTTTCGAGTTGCTTAACCGCCGATGGCAAACGTCCCTTTTCCTCGAGCATCTTTGCCATCTTAAGGTGCCTGTCGGCTTTGCTTATAGTGGATGTGTTTTTTATTACCTTAACAAGACCCGGTGAACTATAGCTGTCGTCTTGAGCCAGCCCCAGCGTTTTGCCAAGTCCTGACTTCAGTGCCTCTGTAAAATCATAACCAAAGCCGGCTCTTGCCCATGCGACTTTTTGGCTTTTGTCAGCTATTATCACTGTCGGGGTGGCAATAAGGCCGAATTGGCCCCACAATTCATATTCCGCGTCAGGGACCATCTTAAAGAAAGGCTTGATCTTTGGATTAGCAGCTTCAAAGAAAGAATGTTCTTTGGAATTCGTTATGACAACAACAATATCGATTGAATTCGGCTCAAGGGCAAGTTGAGTTACGATCTTGTCGATCTCGGCGGCCCCACGAACCGACTGCTCCTGGCCTGGAGTTAAAAATGCGACCAACAGAACCTTTTTGCTTTCGGCACTATAACTGAAATCCTCCCCGGACTGCGTTTGCGCAGAAAAATGCGGCATGTCATCGCCAATAGTGAGTCTGCGGGACGAACCCCAAGCCGTGTGGTTCAGCGTTGCCAGTGCCATTATGATAATAAGAAAAAAACCGGCAAGTTTATTTTTCTGGCTAACCCTATGCGTCATTTTTCTTTACCGGTTCTTTCTTCTTCTTCTTTTTCCTGGCCGCTTCCTCTGCCAATGCTTTGTAATCTACGGCTTTCTTGCGGTCATAGGGCTTGGCGGCATGGCATCCAGGTCGGCAGCTTCCGCCAGTTTCGGTTTTTTCGAATTGTATGGGTAGGTCCCATCTGCCATAAGGTACGCTGGCACGGATGTGCTTGGGAAGGTTGCTTGCATGGGTCTGATGACACGAGCGACAGGTTCTGCCTCTCCGCTCCTTGTTTACATGCAGAAAGTGAAGGTTCCGATTGCCATTTCTAAAGTCAGTAAGATTTGAAGTCTTTTTCGATAACACAAGCGTTTTCTGATGGCATGTGAAACACAGTTCGTAGTTCTCCTCGGCAAAGGGTGCGTAGAACTGAGGCGGGTATTCCTCCTTCAGGAGACGGAAGTGTTCACTGCCGTGTGTTCTGTGACAGCCGTTACAATCTTTTTCGGCAACAGGTCCATGCAGAAACTTTTTGTCTTTCAGTTGATCGGTAAAGGCTGGCAGCACTTCATCCTTGCTGACACCCTGGGCTTTACTGTGACAGGTCATACAAAGTGTTGCGGGATCGTTTTTCAAAATAAACTTTACGGTAGAGGCGTGTGGCGTATGGCATTTGAGACAGCCGCCATCCTTGGTGATTACGCTGTGTTTGTAAGTTGATGTCTCCGCAAGTTTCTTAATATCCTCATGACACGGATAGCACATTTGTGGTGCCGGAGCCTTTAACATCTGCCAGTTATTGGCGCCATGTGGATCGTGACAGCCGGTGCAATCACCAGTGGCTGGTTTGTGAACGAACTCGAATTTTTCCAGTTCTTCCTTTGTGGATTCATGACAGGAAAAACATAACTCTTTAGGTTCAATGGTCAAAAGGCCCTTGTAGTCACTATCGTGCGGGTCATGACAGATCGAGCATTCACCAACTGCCGTAGGACCATGAAGATTTGCCATGCCTTCTGTTACATTATGACATTGCTCGCAGGTCTCGGCAACGGTCGACCCTGTAAGCAGTGCCTTGTTGTCGCTGCTGTGCGGATCATGACACTCTGTGCACTGACCTTTGCCGGCTGGTTCGTGGACGTGTTTCTTTGATATCTGCTCGAGATGACACGAACTGGAACTACAGAGAGCGGCGCCTTTGTGTTTGGGCTTGAACGTGTGTTCTTTTTCACTAACGGCCTCATGGCAAGCGTTGCAATCCCCGAGATCGACCGGACCATGGACATATTCCTTGTCGGCGCGATCCGTATGGCATTCAGAGGTGATACAGGTCTTCTGTGCGGATCTAGGTTTCTTGACCGCAAACGCGGAAGAGGCAAGTACTGTTAACAATACGAAAAAAATGATATTCAATCTTACTAATTTCATGGTTATTCGATCCTTATCTTAATTATAATTTACAATGCTACTGTCGGCATTAATTTAAGTTCTATTTCTGTTTTTCCGCGATTGGGGCCTCTGCTTTTCGTCTGTAAACCACGATCATCGCATTGTTGCCACTGCTAAAGTGAAACGGTTTGTTGAATTCGAGAACAGCCTGGCTTTCCTGGCCTGAATATTCGATCGTTGCAATGATAGCGGGATTGCT
The DNA here is from genome assembly GCA_011053245.1 of Phycisphaerales bacterium. The sequence continues at coordinate 5,540 of DRGS01000089.1, read as the reverse complement.
AAGCTTTTGTGCAATGTTCTTCCATTTACGTTCGGTTACGGCGTTGGCGTATGTTTTTTCGACGATGAAAGAGTATTCCTTATCAGCCAGAAAATATGTGTCCTCGGATTTTATCTTTTGTGCCTGCACCTTTCCGTCAATGCTACTGAACAAATACGGCGGTTGCCCTTTTGCCACAGCGATAATATGGCTTCCATCCATATCGTTAAGGTCGAAGTCCTGGAACTCTATCCTGAGCGGCAACTCATATTTTACATGAGGCGACGTGGGGAACTTGGACCAGAGCCACTGTTCGACGGTTTTTTCATCATTGCTGACCGAAACTTTAAGGGCCGGGTTGAGCGGCTTGTCAGAGGCCGATGTCACCTCTTTACTTGTCGTATCAATCGAGTAGTGGGGTATATACTCTGCTGCCTTTATTTTGAAATTCGTTCCGGGTATGGCAATGGTTTTTGAAGTGTCAACTATATATTCCAATGGTTTCTTTGCATCTTCTTTCCATACCAACAGGACACCGGGGGTCGAGCCGGAGGTCAAAGCTGCACTAAGTTTCTCGATGGTATAAGAATTTTGGATTTTCTTGAGAGCAATGCCTCCAATGCTGGACGTTACGGATTGCTTTTTGGATTCATTCGTGTCAAGCCACATCTGCTGATGAAGATTAGGTCCCTTAAATACAATGCTTGCGACAGCACCTGAACCGGGCTTTTCAGTTACAATTGTTTCCCATGAAAGAGCCGGGACATACCTGTCAAACCTGATCTTGACAGGAGTGCCCATGATAGGCAGGCGCTTTTCGAGTTTTGACGATTTGTTCTCATCAGGCACCTTAACAGGAAAGATAAATTCCTGCACTGGCGAACCGACACTAACAGCAATTTCCCATGGCCCACCGACAAACGCATGCGGCGATCCCTTAGGGTATGCCTGAAGGCAGGGAGTAAACACAAAGAGAGAAACCATTGCAATAGTGATAGCCAAAATATGTGCAAGTCCGTAATGTTTGGTTAAATTTCCCATTTCCATCCTATTTTATCTGTGAAATAATTTTGTTTGCCCGCAACAGCATTTCTTCTGTATACTTGAGATTGTGAACGCCCCAACTACCATCGGCTTCGACCGATCTGAGAATGGCCCTTACCTGCTCTATGCTTTTCTTTACGGTTTTTTCGTCTTGTTCCAGACCGCCAATAGAGGCAAGCTGCTCAAATTTATCAAGCCTCTTGCTTGTTTGTGCAAACATTCCTTTAATCTTCTTCTGCCAGAAGGGGATATACTTTTCACCGGTTCCGGGCTCATGGCAGTTATCGCACGCCCGCGGAACAGACTTTGCCACGGTCCCAAGACTTTCGAGAGCGCCCGATCGTATAGCAGTTTTTTCTATATGACAACCGGTACACTGAACATGGGTCAGGAACATCGGGCTTAGAATTTTATCGCTGTCCCCGGATTTGGGATGCCCCTCTTCGGCAGTATATATAGTCTGCTGAATGTTATGGGTATCACTATGGCAATCCTTGCAATCTATCATTGCAGAAACAGAATCAAATCTTGTCGGACCGTGCGAGATGTCACCGTGGCAGGCAAAACACTCGACCTTCTCTCCGGTGGTGTGATGTTCATGGAGCAATTCAATATTTTCGTCTTCTTCATCATGGCCCATCGTGAATGGATGACAGTTCAGGCATATTGTTTCCGCAACATTGCTTTGAGCTTCGACCTGCTTCTTGTGGCACGAATCGTTGCAGCTTGCCTCATAAGAAACAAACTCAGCATGGTTTATCTTAACCATACCTTGCTCGATAACTTTGTCGGGCACTTCGTGACAGTCCTGACATTCGGATTCGACGATAACTTCTTCGGTTTTTTTGTCATCGAGAAAATGACATGTAAAACAGACACCTTTGTTCACTTCAAAGTGGTCCTGGCCACCAACATGGTTATGACAGGTTCCACATGAAATGGTAATGCCGTCTATGGTATTTCCTATGTGGCCCTTATGCGTAAATTTCACCTCTCCAAACTTGACTGCTTTCGCTTCTAAAAGCTCTATATTATGGCAGGCCGACCTCAGACAGGACTCGTCAGCCACAGTAGCGTGTGCGGCGGTGCCGATTCTTCCGACCATGCAATCGACAGCCTGGGACAGACCGTTGATCTTGCCCTTCATATAACTGTTAAACCCCGGCTTCAAGTGGCAGCTAAGACAGCTTACCTCGTGATGGCTGGAATGCTTCCATGAATCATAATAAGAGTTCATGATATGACAACTGTTGCAAAAGCCCGGCTGAGATGTAACCGTCATCGCCACCGCTGAAATGAAACACACCACCGCGATCAACATAGCCAGCACTTTCAACACACTAAGCCTGCCCACTATTCTTCGAACCGAAAATTTTGATTTCTTATTAGATTTCACCGTCACCTGCTTTTTCTGATTTTAAAAGAGTATAAGTAAATACTGTTCCTTCGCCGAGTTCGCTTTCGGCCCATAACTTTCCGTTATGTCTTTCCACGATCTGTCTGGAAATAGACAACCCCAGACCCGTCCCGTCTCTCTCTACTTTCCTGGCATTCGAGGCCCTGTAAAACTCATCGAACACCAGCGGAAGTTCTTCCTTGGGAATACCGATCCCCGTATCCTTAATAGAAACCCGAACATGGTCGGATTCCTCGCAAACAGCAACTTCGACCCGGCCGTTCTTCGGCGTATACTTAATCGCGTTAAGCAGTAGGTTCATCGTCATCTCTTCAACACTGAACACGTTACCGTTGATCATCATCAGCGAACCATTCATTTTGCAATCCAGCGTTATTTGTTTGTCATCTGCTCTGACAGAAACGGATTTGACCACCTTTTGTATCACCTCACTTAGTGAAAAATCGGCCGACTCAACTCTATTGCTCAGCCTCATCTTGGTAAGTTTCAGCAACTGCCTCACAAAGGCAGCCAATACATTCGTCCTTCTCGACGCCCTGCTTACAAATTCCTGCTGCCCATCCGTCAATGGACCCATGTCTACCACATTGAGCAAACTCTTGATCGCAGCAAGATGCCCTTTAATATCATGCGTTACACGTTCGACATATTCGTCCTTGATCCGATCTTTCTGCTTGAGCATCTGGTTTGCCTCCCAGAAACCACGCTCCTGCTCTCGGAGTCGGGTAGAGATCGAACTGGTCATAAACACAACAAAGTACAACGTACTCACAACAACAGCTAAAGTTCCAAAAACAAATATACCATTTGAATGTTGGCTGCTTTCAATAAAACCTTCAAGGCCGTAATGTGGAATGATCCCCTTAAACTCAAACAGCCCGAGCATCACCAGCAAGGCTGAAGCAAGTGTTGCCTGAAAGTAACTTTCGCGGGCCGACAAGAGGATACTGGCTAATATCATATGAAAAACAAAATAAATGATAAAAGGATTTTCAATACCGCCCGAAAAATGCAGCAAACAGGCAAGAATTATCAGGTCCGCCGACATCTGAAAGTTCACTATTCGCGTTACCGTCGTCCTGTGCATCTGGAGGTCGCCTTTGCCGCAATACCGCAGCAAAAAGAAAACGACGAAGTTGTAGACGAAAAGCAAAGCCGCAATAGAATAAATGGCCGCTTCCTGCAATTGTATCGCCAGGATCTTATCGGCAACAAAGGTTGCAATAATGACGCCTGATGCGGCTATCCATCTAAGTCTAACCAACCAGTAGGCCCGCCTGACGAGCCTGGCATCTTGCGGCAACTGTTCCATCTTATACCAAACACAATTTAAAAAAATTAAAAGTTTTCTATTTCGACTGCATATCACAATTTCCAATTCGGAAATCTACAACCTTGCAAGGGTGTTATCCTTTCAGCAGTTTTTCAACCTCTGCGAGTAATACATCAGAGTCGACTGGTTTGTCCAGAAAACCTTCGACAGGCATCCAATCCGGATCGCCAGCGGCTGATTTGAACTCAAGACCGGTCTTGTCTTCCACGCCCGTCAGCATCAGGATGAGCGTGTCCTTTAACTCAGGATCGCTCTTTATCTCCCTGGCCATATCAAAACCATCCTGCCATGTGCCCATCATCACGTCCAGTATCGCAAGGGCAGGTTTCTCTTCGGCGATCGCTCTCATGCCATCTTCTTTGTTCTCGGCAGTTATTACCGCATAATCCTTACTCTCCAGAACCGCTTGCAGAGCCTGGCGAATATCCTCATCATCATCTACGACTACTATTTTTACCTGTGCCATAAGTAACCTCATATTTTTTCATCATTACAGACAATGATCGCATGCACGCTGCATGGCCGATCAGAACTCATCGTAAAAGATATCTTCGGGCAAAATGCCTTTGTCTTCGAGTACTCTGGTAACAGCTTCGATCATCAGGGGCGGTCCGCAAAGGAAAGCCTGCCGCGGCACACCAGCTTCGAGATTCTTGTCAGCGGCAAGGTGAATAAATCCTGTCTCACCGTCCCATACTTCCCCTTCGCCAAGTTTATCCGAAAGAGCGTATACAACATGAAAATTCGGATGTTTCTCGGCAAGAGCCTTAAACTCGTCAAGATAGAATATATCCTGCGTACCTCTGCAGCCGAAGAAAAGCCAGCATGTTCTGTCCGGCCAGCGATCGTAAATAGTGTGTATGATATTGTTCATCGGTGCCATACCGCATCCGCCGCCGACGCATACGATCTCTACGGAAGGATCTTCGTTCATGACGAATTCTCCGTAAGGGCCGGTAAATACCACCGGGTCGCCTTCATTCAGGTTGTGCAGATATGTCGAACCGATACCGCCGGGAACTATCCTTACATTGAGCTCGACGATATTCTTTTCATAAGCCGGCGAGCTGATCGAATAGGCTCTGAATACATCGCCGTCCGGTGACGGAGCCTGGATCTGCACATATTGACCGGGTCGCTGGGAGATCTCGTCGGGATCGTTAAGACGAAACCGTATCTCTTTGATGTCGTAGGTAAGGTCCTTAGTACTTTCAACCGTAGCCGTAAAGAGTTTTACATTCAGAAGCTCTTCGGGAATGCGAACATAAATATCTTCGCGTATCTTCACCTGGCAAGCTAATCGGACATTGGCGCGTACTTCCTGTCTTGTCAGATATGGCGTTTCAGTTGGAAGGACCGGACCACCGCCGGAATTGACCGTGATCTTGCAATGACCGCAGGATCCTTTTCCGCCGCATGCCGACGGGATAAATATCTCATTTGCATAGAGGCTGGCAAGAAGGGTCCGTCCCCCTTCAAGCTCAAGGGGTTTTTCGCCGGCATTGATATCGAGTTTACAGATACCATAGTTGACGAGAAAACGCTCCGCAACTATCAGACCCGCTGAAAGTATCACCACGATAGAACCAAAAGCTGCTACTGCATACAAATATTCCACTTAAAACTTACTCCTATATAAAGTCAGTTGCTACTGAATAGATACCATTCCCGCAAATCCCATAAAGGCCATAGCCAGTACGCATGTAACTATCATTGCGATCGGGACGCCCTCAAAGGGCTGCGGTACATCACTATATCTCATCTTTT
>DRGS01000088.1 GCA_011053245.1 Phycisphaerales bacterium | reverse complement strand
GTCATACTCCGCTCAAGCCAGTAATCATCATGTCAAGCCAGGCTATCCCCGTGTAGAATCAGAGGCGGAGACTCAAAAGAAGTTCAATTGTCCGCCATCGGGTTACGGGGAATCTCCATTTTTCTGGTGGAGCGGAGTAAAACTGAATCGGGAGCATCTGACTGAACAATTAGATCAATTGCAAAAGGCCGGTGTTTATGGTTTAGTTGTCAGCTATCACCACGCTCATCCGGATGTCGACAAAGAACTTCCACGAGGCGGCGGGTTTGGCAGCGTAGTACCCAGTGATCCTCCGGCATTCTCCGAGGAATGGTGGGAATTATGGAACTGGTTTTCGGGTGAGTGCGCCAGAAGAGGCATGACCGTGGGACTTGATGACTATGTGTTCCAGTCTCCAGGAAATGGATTCTGGACGGATGAAGTGGCTGATTTGCCTGCCATGAAATCATATCAAGGTTCCCTCGAAATTGATTGTTCCGGTTCGATCAACGGCGGACAACATTTTATCAAAGACGTGAATAAGGAGATGGTTGGAGCGTGGGCTTATCCGAAGGAAAAGGAACATTGGCATTTTTCAGGAAAAGTTAATCTTCTGAAGCATGTCAAAGACGGCAGGATTGACTGGTGCTGCCCCAAGGGACAGGATTACGGAATTGCCGTCATGACAGTCCAGCAGGGAGCCATGCTGCATCCAGAGCATGGTGAACAGCTTGTTAGTCATTACTTTCAGCGTTTTGAAGACAGGCTGGACGCCGATGCCCGCAAGGGTATGAACTGTTTCTTTCAGGACGAACTTCACTTGCCGCTGGAGGTTTACTCCCAAAAAACGCATACTCTCAAAACGCAAATCGTTTGGGCGGAAGACTTCCAGAGCCAATTTAAAAAACGCAAAGGGTATGACATTCTACCTGAACTGCCTGCACTGTTGCGGTCAATTGGCTCTCGTACACATAAAGTGAGACTTGACTATTATGATGTGGCACTGAGCCTGGCAGAAGAGCGATATTTCAAACCCCTTTATAATTGGCACAATTCGCGAGGATTATTATATGGGTGCGACAATTGGGGACGGGGTCTGGAGCCTTTGCGATATATTGATTACTTCCGGGCTATTCGCTGGTTCAGCGCTCCTGGCAATGACGCGCCCCGAGAAGGGACCGCATTGATTCAAACAAAAGTATCCAGTTCGGTCAGCCACCTGTATCAGCGTCCGCGTACCTGGCTTGAAGCCTTCCACAGCATTGGCTGGAATGCACGCCCGGATATGTTAACACAGCAGTTTGACCGGCATTATGTGTTGGGTGCTAATCTGTTTTGCCTTCATGGTCTTTATTATACGCTCAATGGCGGATACTGGGAATGGGCTCCTCCCTGTTTTCATTTTCGTATGCCTTATTGGCCGCACATGGAACACTGGCTCAAATATACGGAACGTCTTAGTTATATATTGAGTCAGGGAACCCACGTCTGTGATGTGGCAATTGTATACCCGGTTTCCTCAATGCAGGCCGCGGGAACCGGCACTGATGCCGCATTTAAAATGGCTTCTTCCCTGCATCGGTTGGGGATTGATTTTGACTTTATCGACTGGCAGTCACTCGAGAGAGCAGAAGTTAAAGACGGCAGTTTGAATGTTGCGGGTGAATCGTATCGTGTGCTGGTCATCCCGGATATGCCGACGCTCTATTACAGTACGATGGCCAAGGCAAACGAATTATTTAGTGATGGCGGTATGGTATTGTCTCTGGTCTCACTGCCGTCGGCAAGTAATCGAATTGGTTCGAATGACCCGGCGATTGACAACTTTGTCAAACGTATCTTTGGACAGAGTGTCCCAGCCAGGCAAGCAACATCAAAACGTATCAGCCGGAAAAAAGGGTTGGGATTGTTTATCAATAAAACAGAAGGAATCCAAAACTCAGTGGATACAGCAGTAACGTCGATCAAAGATTATCTAAACATACTGGATTTTACATCCTCATCAGGACAAGGGTTTGCGATGCATCGAAAGGTTGGCAAACGTGACCTGTATTTTGTTGTGGATGTGCCGCAGCAGGACTTGTGTTTTTTCCGTTCCAGCGGCAAAGCATCGCTTTGGGACCCGTGGACGGGAACAACCAGTCCCTTGGCTATAGTACGGCAAAATCATGATGGGACCTGGCTTAGAAAACCAACCGCAGATACGCGATCGGCCATGATCGTATTTTCTGAAGGAGACCCGCTTATAGCTGATGATTCAACACAACTGAAAAAAGAAACAACAATGACTATAGATGGACTTTGGAAAACTGAGTTGACGCCAACATTGAATAATAAATGGGGCGATTTTCGTATTCCCGCATTCGACGACTATATTGGAGTTGAAGCGAGGGAGTTGTTTGCTGTTAGTGAAGATAACGCGCCGGCTGATTGGCAGACCGTTAAAATCGACCCCAAGTACTGGCAAACAGTTCATTGCTCTTTTGGCCCCGGCTATGAATGGATTTACCGCCCTGAAAACGTAAATACTGATGTATTTATCAAACAGGTTTTAGACGACAATTCTACACTCGACTGGAAACCATATGAAATTTCCTGGCGATGGGGAATTTATGGCGATCCTGGACCACAGGGATATCATGGCCTCAAAGGCCGCATAAGTAATGATTTTTTGGTAATGAAACAACCCGGTCACTACGCGTTTCGAACCGGTGTAATTATCGAAGAAACAACCCCTGTAAGGGTTTCCGTTAGTGGATATAGTCCCTCAAGCGTGTGGATTGACGGAGAAGAAGTCGATGTAAATAAGAGTATTCAACTGAAAACAGGACTTCACCATCTCGTTGCTATATATGAAAACATTTCTTCCTCCTTAATCAAGCGAGATCGGTTTGTCGATCTCAGTCCGCGCAGCGCTGTTGTTTTGCTGAAAGAAAATATCAAACCCGCCTCTACTGAACCGCTGGCTATGAAATGGTTCAACGACCCGAGGCGACTTGTCTGCGATCCACTCGGTCAAAAACCATCGGTTTCATGCTACCGTTTTAAATCTGCTCCGGGTTTGGACTCTCTGACATTTAACGTTTACGGAAAAACACAGGTATGGGTCAATGGGCACAAACAAATGGTTAAGGCGATAAAGACAAACGAGAATGGTTCGACACAATGTGTTGTATCGTTGAGTCAAGCGGCAGGTGAACCTGCCGATGTTGCCTTGCGCGTTGAAAATCGTGTCGGGTATCGCGGAGGCGCCGCATTTCCCAGCCCGATTAAGATCAAGTGCTCTAAAGGCAAAATAGCTCTGGGTGACTGGTCGGACGTTGGAGTAATGAAATTTTACTCCGGCGGGATGTGGTATCGTAAAGAGATGGTTCTGTCTGACAATGACTGCAACGGTTCCGTGAAGTTGGATTTGGGCGAAGTTATCGCCACCTGTGAAATCTGGATCAACGGGCAAAAGGCCGGAATTCTTGTAGGTGCGCCATGGATGCTTGACATCAGCCAGTTCATTAAACCCGGCTCCAACAGTATTGAGGTGCTGGTCTATAACACACTATCAAATCATTACCAGTCAATACCAAGCAAATACAAAGGTGATCCCGCATCAGGCTTGATGGGGCCGGTAAAGATATTAATCAGCCAATAATAAACTGCTACTCTCCATTGAGATGGCGAACACTTGGTTTGCCAATTATGCTGCTCGGTCCTGTTTCTTTTCATGCATTTCCTCAAATACCACCGGGCTTACTGGCCTCTACCTCAACACTGCTGAGCAACCTTACGGGGCCGAGCAGTCCGGACTCGAGAAGAGGCGAGTTAGCGTCATAGAATCTATAGAACTCCCATGTCACTCTTTCGTTTGGCGGAAGATTCTGATCTCCGATAAGACGGTTGGGCCAGAGATTAGTGATCCTGATTTCGAGTTCATTATCTCCCTCATGAAGAGCCGAGGTTATATCAACATCAAACGGTTTTTTCCAGAGGACACCCATATCTTTTCCATTGACAAAAACCTGGGCAACGTTCTTAACTCTTCCGAGATCAAGATGAGCTTTCATCCCGCGTTTGAGTCTATCTTTACCGATGAGGATATTCTTCTTATAGCTGGCGGTTCCGGAGAAATACTTGATACCTTTATCAGTATGTTCAGGCCAGGATATTAATTTATCAAATACCGTGTCGCCTTCAGGAGCAAGTCTTCCCTGTTGGAAACTAACCTTCCACGGCCCTTCGAGTGTAGCAGGGGCGGCTATAGAATTGACTGTGGCCTGCTGTGTGGCGCCAGAGCTTAAGTGTGCGGTGTAAGTTCCGGCTTGCCATACTGTCAGACGGATCCCGTTATCAACAGAGACGCTTGGTTCCGGTACGGATGCCGATAAAGCAGCGTTGCCGGTCGCAGAACCGGTCAAAGTTTTCAATACCCTCAACCCTGTTGGCTGACCGTCTTTTGTCAACATGACAACCGGGTCATTCTTCTCTGTGCTTTCCCGAAGAACCACAAAAAAGGATTCGAACGGTTTCATCCTGACAGCGACGGCGGTTCGGTCCCCTTCGAAACTGTACAGGGGGGCCTTTGTAATTGTGCCTGTCTCAGGATGCCAGATTTCCGGGACTTTATTGCTGGCGCGGAACAAGAGCGTGGCATCCTGCATGCGTTCTTTTTGATTGCAGACGAAGTAGATATCCATCCCGTCCAGTTTGCGGTGGATATACAAAATGTCAGTGTCTTGCTGGTTGCTGAGAACTTCAAAGTCGGCGGGCAATTTGTCGTGCTTGAATATCTCTTCGAATGAGTCGCAGTTGATAACCCTGCCTTTGCCTGCCGGTTTGCCAGCGGGGCCTTTTTCTTTTGGCCAGAGTTTTCCGGCAGTGGATTGAATGAACTTATCAGTTTGCGGATATCCGGTAAGGGTAGGACTGCGTAATGGTTCAGGCCCGACCACGGTTGCGCCGGCAAGGACCAGCTCCCTAACCTTTTTAAGAGAATGTACGGTCATCTGAGCGTTTGCAGGGATAACCAGATATGCGTAGCTCATGCCGTGGGGCAAAACGACTCGGCCGTCCTTGACAGTCATTTTGTTTAGAGTTGTCCAGTCACAGCAATCGTAATCGAAACCTGCAGGTGTGACCGGTTTATTCATCTTCCTTGGATAGAGCACCTCCGGCACATAGTAATAAACTGAACTAGGCGCATTCTCGCCATAAAAGTAGCAGACATCAGCCACGAACAGGCCTTGTCGAAGCACATGCTGGCAGCGGGTGATATATTCAATCCAGTCGCTTCCCTGATCCCACCATGTCAGTTTTCGTGTGAAGTTCAGTCCAAACTGCCCAAGCGTCATCCCTGGAAACCTGTCGTCATTTTGATGAGCATAGCAATGGAACACCATTTCATTCATACCCTTGCAGAATTGACGGTCTCCGATGGGTTTTAATTGCTGGGGATCCATTTGCCAACCATCGGCATAACCGAAGGAGGTGAAGGCTTCGCACGAAGTAATTTCTTTTCCGTAAACATGAGCAGCAACTGCAGCCTCTTTCGTATTGTCGCCTCCGCTCAATCCCCAATGTCTATTGGGACCCGGCTTTGCCCTGATCCAAAACTCTCCCTGTGGGACATCCATGATCCCAAGGCACTGCAGGCCGTCAGCGATAGCTGGAATTCCAGTGCCGGGAACTTCACCTTCAAGAACCATGTTGTTGGCATGACAATAATCCCTGAACGTGCCGAAGTAATTCTCTGCGTACAGATCACCGATAGTGCGCCTGAAATCCCACAAGAACCTGTCAGTAACATCAGCGCTGTCGATGATCCTGCCTGTAACGGTTAGCAGCCACTTCATGCAGTCATATCCACGCCTCTGTTTGAACTCAGCGGGAAAATCACGGGTCCATGTCTGCGCTCCGCACTCCCAGCTATCGATATTGATTGTAATAGGATTTTTATGCTTGAGCGTCTTCATTTGCCTGGCTACCCGACCGACCAGCCCTTTTTCGAGATGGGTAAGGATAGCCTCCTTGCGCATCTTGTCGGCTTGGAGGCCGGGATTGTCCTTGTCTTCCGGAGTATCGGGATTCATTCTCCTGCCGGTAGATGTATGCCCCATGCGGACAATCGTCCAGTTTCCGGCTGGGAGTTTACAGGAGAGCTTGCCGGTCGAATCCATTTGGCTTGTGATGTCCATTATTTTGCTGCTGTCGACTAGCTGTTCTTTCGGGATATTCGTATCGACAGGATCGAAAGTTACAACCCAGGTGGTCGACCGGGCCGCTTTGAAATTATAACGCGGCAAACGGGCGCCCCCAAGAAATATTTCGTTAAGAGATATCTTGCGGCCTTTGCCAGAGCTAATCCGAACCTTGAAATATCGCGAGGTGATTTCGCTTTCACTTCCTTCCGAGAACACCCGCTTGTCACCGGCTACGAAGGATTGATGACCAGTGGAAGATAATTTATAACTCCAATTCTTTCCGTCTGTACTGGTAAACAGAGTTACTTTGACGCCCCTCAAATTGTGCTTGCCCGAATCAGCTACAAGTATCTGCAGCGAGTAGGCTGTTAAAGGCTTGCCAAACTCAAAATTAATGTCCACCGGGCTGCCGGTTCCCGTTATAACTGCGCCTGTATCAATGTCTCCATCCAATATGGCTGAAGTGTCCAGCCCGGCAATATTGCAAGTTACCTTAGGGTTTAAAGAAGAAAGCCCAACCCCATCGCCGGGAAGACTTGGAAAAGCAAAAACTTTCAGGTCACGATAGTAGTTTTCATTAATCTTGGGTTGCCGAAGCTGCAACTCGCCTTTAAAAGGCCCGTCTATGGTAATTTCACTCCACACCAGCTCCTGCATAGAAAGTTCCGGTTTGATCCACGGCCCACCTGCTCCGGAACAGCCGATCGCGTTAGAAAACCCAAGACCCATTCCCAGCCGATCACATTCCTCTGCTGCATGGGCTGATGCCTCAAGCCATTCATCAGAAAGATACTTAACGGGGCCATAAGGCGCTCCTTGCGGCATTGTTGTAACTTGCGCCCCCTTGATCCCGATTTTCTTCATCGCTTCGAGGTCTTTTGTAATGCCGTCTTTTGTGACATTATTACTCAACCAGTGCCACCAGGTTCGCGGACGGGATGACATTGGCGGGTCCAGGAACTCCTTCTCCAGAGCCTTAATCTCCTTTGAGCGGAATTTCGAAAAACCTACTGATTCTTCAGTCTTTTCTGCCAAAGCAGCCTGGCTGAACGCAACTATAAACAGAATTAAATATAGTTTCTTCATAATACTCCTATGCAATATAGTTTAGCTCGCTTGCGCCGCTGAGCCTATTTTCCGATAGAATGTCAAATGGCCCATTTAGAGACCAATATTTTATTTTGCAAAAGTTCAGTCAATAATATATTTCTTCCAGTCAGAACTAAGAACTGCAAAATCTGCAATGTTAACTTGTCCGTCTTGATTTACGTCGGCACCATTTCGCCACTTATTAGACTCATTTGAATCATTAGCAAGCCAGTTTGCAGCTAAAATTACAAGATCATCGGCATCGACGCCACGGTTTCTGGTTTTTGCGTTTCGGTTGATGGACCTCTGCATTGTACGGCGGCGGCGGAGAGTGTCAAGAAACTTTCCGGACCTGCGACTATGCTCAGGGCAGGCAAATTGGGTTTGGGGGTAGTGAAAGAATCCCATATTACAAACCAAGACAAAATGCATCTCGTGCAAAGAGTGGCCGCTGTATATATATTTCAGTTAATACGAATACCGGACAAGAATAGTCTTGATGGTAAATTTACTCTACAACATACATCCAACTCAACGCCAGCATCTGTAAGTCCTGAATGTCCACGAAATCGTCACCATCTGGCGGCGGAGCAATATCCGCTGAAGGAGTGCCCGGAACATCCTGCCACTGCGATGCAAGGATCGCAAAATCGCTCAAACCTATTTTGTCGTCACCATCTATGTCAGCAATATAG
>DRGS01000087.1 GCA_011053245.1 Phycisphaerales bacterium | reverse complement strand
AGAAGAACGGTCCTTTCTGAAACGGCCAAAGCGGGGTGGGCCAAAGCTCATTATTTTGTCCAAAGATAAAGTTCGGTCCCTTGAGCGGTGTCCAGTAGTTTTTACCTTCGTCGTCGACCACTTCCACACGGACGGGCATCGGCTTATTTGTTTTCGGATCGCGGATATCGAAGCGGATAGATTTTTCGAATGTGGGCTGCTCGGCAGATTCGTCTGGGTCGGTAGCGATCACGCGGATAGTCGCGTTTGCCAGGCCATGATGCCCGTCACGAAGATATACAGTCGTCTGGGAGGAACCTTTTATTGACGGCGCGACATAAGCGACGGTGTATCGGATGCTGTCAGGTTTGAGTTCGATGGATTTATTCCAGAAGAGTATCTGATCGCTTCGGTCACTGAACATTTCGATATGGGCGCGTGTATCTCTCGTGTTGGTGATCTCGATCAGGACAAGTTTTCGCTGCCCAACATTGGCTTTGATGAGGGGCCCTGCGTATTGGACGACTACTTTTGAGCCGAGTGTGAAACGCATGGTAGGCAGAGTGCCGGTTTGGCTGCGGAAAAATTTCCTGCATTTGTCAAGTACCTCGGCTCGCAACTGATGAGTTGTTTCGATCTCTTTGACTACGGACGGGTCGGCTATAGGCAGGTTATGGTCATCGGTAAGTTTTCTTATCTGCCATGAGTGATTACGAACCTGCTGCCATAATTTAAAGACTTCCATCGCTGCCGGGTTTTCATCCTTGATAGTCTGGATAGCGACCAGCAGGTCATTTAACTCAGCGAATACCGGGTCAGTGGTGCGGGGATGGGCGAGCAGACCCTGGGAAGTTATGAGTAAGATGCAGATGACAAGAACTGCTTTGGAAAGACGGCTTGAAGCTGAACGGTTTTGGCGGGACTTTCGCATTTTTATCTCCTTCTAAGATATATTACACATTTCAGATGAAATCTTATAGGAGTTGGTGGGGCGTGGCAAATAAAAAATATAGGTCACTGAAACCAGACTGCGGGACCATTACCCGTCTGAATCCCTTCTGTCTTCTTTACGTCGATCCCCGCCCGTTCTTTTGTCTGATCCGGGGTGTTCGCGGGCGAATTTTCGTCTGTCTCTACCTCTTCTATCTTTGTCGCAACGGCGTTCTTCTTCCGTTTTCGCCTGTCCTTCGTCTGTATCAGCCATAGTTCCAGTCTCCTGATCTATTTATATTCCCTAAATCCTGTTGCTGATGGTCTTAAATTTATTTCGGCATTATTATTGACAATGGATGAATATTTTCCGGGCGTATAAAACCCTCCTGATTTTTAAAATATAACAACCCTGAAACCATTACCTGATATCTGTCATTACGAGTTATTTAATCATTCAGCCAGTTAATCGTTTCTTCGAAATCGGTAAAGGCTGCGACCTTGAATCCCCTGTTAGTGGCGCAAAGCTCCATGAAATTAGCGTTATCAAATTGCTTATCATCTCTGGCAAGGAGAGCTATTTTATTTCGAAACGAGGTTCTATGCTCGCCAAAGACAGAGACAAGCTCGAAGATTTCGCCGTAATTAAGGTTGCCGTACACTTCTCTTGCATCTAACAATATGTCGTAATCAGCAGGGGGCTTGGCCATAACGGCAATTTCAGTGAGGATATCCTTGCTCTGCTGCAGGTCTATTTCCCCGGTGGGGTGAGCTTTTATGAAGTCTTTAGCATTTATAATTTTGTAATGCGCTTCCATTTTCCAAAACTCCATAAAAGCGTTGCGACAGTTTATTTACCGTCATGTTACTATTATAAAAACATGTGACAGGGAAAAACAGCCCAAAGTCAGACTATGTTCAGTAAGCTATTGGAAGGGAAAATGCTGTCAGGGTCAATCGGGCAGTTAGCTATTATTTTTATAGGGGCCAGCCCTAAGCAAGCATGAGAAAGGAAGTGACGGGCAAAGTGATGCAGCCCGGGCGTATGCGGAGAGTGCATTATGCCAGGACCGATTTAAAGTCATACCTTCAGTATTTTCACTAGACCGTGTAAGTTGAGGCAGCCGTTGTTCCGCCGCGACCTGTCCAGTTCGTATGAAAAAATTCACCTCTGGGTTTATCGACTCGTTCGTAAGTGTGTGCGCCGAAGTAGTCTCGCTGGGCCTGGAGGAGATTGGCAGGCAGGCGGTCGCTTCGGTAGCCATCGTAGTAGGCCAGAGCGGCACCGATAGCAGGCATGGGAATTCCCATTTGTACCGCCGAGCTTACGACTCGTCGCCAGGCTGATTGAGTGCCGGTGACTGCGTCTTTAAAGAACGGGTCGAGCAGCAGGTTGCCCAGTTCCGAATTTTTGTCGAAGGCTTCCTTTATCTTGCCCAGGAAGACCGAACGGATGATACAGCCGCCTCGCCACATAAGGGCGATGCCGCCATAGTTGAGGTTCCATTTGTATTGGGCTGCTGCGGCCCGCATGAGTTGATAGCCCTGAGCGTAGCTGACGATCTTCGAGGCGTAGAGGGCCTGGCGAAGGTCGTCGATCATTGCGTTTTTGTCGCCGGTGAATTCCGGTTTCGGGCCGGCGAGAAGCTGCGATGCTTTTACCCGTTCGTCTTTAAGCGCCGAAAGGCATCTCGCGAAAACAGCTTCGCCGATGAGACTCAAGGGCTGACCGACGTCCAGAGCCGCGATAGCGGTCCATTTTCCGGTACCCTTCTGGCCGGCAATGTCGAGGATCAGGTCGACAACTTCGTTGCCCTCTTCGTCTTTGTATCCGAGAATGTCCCTTGTGATCTCGATGAGGTATGAATCGAGCTCGCCGGCGTTCCATTCGCCAAAGACCTTGTGCATCTCAGCGTTCGTCAGGCCCAGCCCGTCTTTCATCATCTGATAGGTTTCGCAGATCATCTGCATGTCGCCGTATTCGATTCCGTTGTGGACCATTTTTACGAAATGGCCTGCGCCATTTTCGCCCACCCATTCGCAACAGGGTTCACCGTCATCGGTTTGCGCTGCGATTTTCTGGAAGATCGGCTTTACGCTTTCCCACGCCTTTGGACTTCCGCCGGGCATGATCGACGGCCCTTTCAGTGCTCCTTCTTCACCGCCAGAAACGCCGGTTCCGATGTAGAGTTTGCCCTTACTCTCGACGTATTCGGTGCGGCGTATGGTATCGGGGAAGTGTGAGTTACCGCCGTCGATGATAATGTCACCGTCTTCGAGATATGGCAGTACCTGGTCGATAACAGCATCGACGGCTCCGCCAGCCTTTACCATCATCATT
>DRGS01000086.1 GCA_011053245.1 Phycisphaerales bacterium | reverse complement strand
CCCGTTCCGGCTAAGCCAAGAATAAAACCAAGAAGAATGTCAATTCGGTCAAGTACCCATGTGTTTGGCTGCGATGCCTCAGGGGTAGCTGCCGCCAACAGTGCAGCGGATGATGCAAGCAAATCGTTGAACATAGCAACTCCTTAATATTGACCGGAAAAATTTAAGGGTTCAGACACTTTTCAGATGGCAAACGAGCACCTGACCTGTACGTTCTTTTGTCTTCAAAACTTGCCGGTTTAGGTAAAGACGTTAAAAATCTGGTGAACATGTTTATTCAATTGTCACTGTGATTATACCACATCCCAGAGGATAATCAAACAAAAACCGAGTCAAAAGGTGAAAACCTTTCCTTTGCGCCTCTGCGTCTTTGTGGGATAAAATCTTTCTTCGTATCTCAAAAAATTTACTTGACTTCTAACTCTCCGCTTTGTATAATGTTCATCGAACAATATAATACTATTTAATCTTTTGTTAGTGTTTATTGGTGTTCATAGCCTGCCCCTGCATGCTTTAGGCAGGGGTGGTTCCCAATAATACCTTAAATCCGTGAAATCCGTGGTTAAAAATGCAAATAAAGGCAAATAAATGTAAAAAAATGACAAAACCCAATATTTTGAATTTGATACAAAAACCTCACTTTTTCCAGGAGAACCTTCGTTTTCGAGCACCCTTACTTGAAAAAACGAACCCAATTTTAACACCTCAAATATCATTGCAACCTCTTATATTACAGTTGGTTACAACGATTTTTTTCAAAAGTCCACAAAAAAAACGAACCCAATTAAAGCCAATTTTAACACCTCCTGAACCCTCACTTTTTTCAGGAGAAGATACATTTTCACAAAAACTTTTTTTCGCAAAACGAACCCAATTCAAACACTTGTTTAACATTTATAACCCCCCGTTCTATAATGACTTACAACACTTTTTTTCCAAAAAAACAAAAAGGAAACGAACCCAAACGAACCCAATTAAAGCCAATCAAAGCCAATTTTTTCACTACCTCCAAACCCCATTTTAGCGCGGAGCTTTTTTCGGATACAAGGCTTCCGCAAGGGCTGCCTACAGGCGTACTCGTGTACGTTGAGGACTGGACCGCCGCCGTAAAACACAGTAGCCGGGAAAAGAAACCGCTAAAATCACCCAGAGGGCAAAACAAAATTAACCCAAACGAAGCCAATTTACCTGTCGCGGCGAAACGCAGTGAAGACGGAAAGCCAATTCCGAACACCCTAAACCCTCACTTTTTCAGTGGGTTCCTGGGTTTTTAAAAATACTTTTTCTGGGAAGCAAACCCAATTTCCCAACTCAGAGAATCGCTGCAACCCCTTGCAGTGGAATTACTTACATCAATTTACACCCCCAAAACCACAAAAAAAGCAAACCCAATCCAAACCCAATTTCAGACGCAAAGCCAATTATCTACTCTCTACTTTCTACCATTCTACTATCTCGGGCCAACGGCCTGCCTCTACTATCTCGGACCAACCGCCCGAAAGCCAAATTAACAGTTGAACTATCCCGACAAGGTGTTACACTGCCAGCAATTAAGCGGAGTGGAAATTTGAACCCACAGACTGACAAAAATATAGTTCGTCACATCCCTAACATCCTGACCGTCGGGCGTTTCGTTTTGACAGGCGTGTTTTTGTGGATGATCATCTACGCCCCCCGCCTCGAAGACCCCAAACCCGCCAATTTCCTACTGATCGCATTTATTTTATTCATCGTCACCGGCCTGACCGACATCGTCGACGGCTACATAGCCCGCAAATTCAACGTCACCAGCAAATTCGGACGCATAGCCGACCCACTCGCCGACAAATTCCTGGTATGCGGCGCATTCATCTGTCTCGCCATAACAGGCAGACCCGAGCTTCCAAATATTAACATCGCACCAATGACCATGGACATCTTCAGATGGTCGACAGCGATCATCATCCTCGCAAGAGAAATAATCGTAACCGTATACCGCCAGATCGCAGAATCGCGAGGGATAGAATTCGGAGCCGTTGTCTCCGGCAAAATAAAAATGTTCCTCCAAGCCTTCGGCATCGGTACTGTCATTTTCAAGTGGGCCTATGTAACAAGACCATGGGGCGATTGGTTTGTGATAGTAACTTTTCTGCTGATGATAATTGCGACGATAGTTTCCGGTGTCGAATCTATGCAGCGGCCAATCAAAAAAGATGACGCGTGATCAATAGCGTTTGCGGTATCTTGCAGCCGGGATGTTCAAAAGTTTGCGATACTTTGCAACTGTGCGGCGGGCGATACTATTATTAGTAACATCTTCAAGTTCCTTGCGGATCGCATCGTCACTTAAAGGTTTGGACTTATCTTCGTTATCAACTATGTTTTGCAACTCGGCTCGTATCGCGTCCCAGCTATGTGATTTTCCGTCGGTGTCTTTTACCCCCCCGCTGAAAAATCCTCGAAGCGGCAAAACGCCCTGCGAGCACTGAACATATTTACCGGAGACGGCACGCGAAACTGTCGCGATATGCACACCGACCTTATCTGCAACGGTCGCCATCGGTAAGGGCTTAAGGTAAAGCTGACCTTTTTCAAAAAACTCGATCTGATGATCGACCACCGCCCGGGCGACCCGGAGCAATGTATGTCTTCGCTGCTCTATCGCTTCCATGAGCCACTGAGCCGAGCGAATATTCTGCTGGAGGAACTGACGAGTTTTGTCGTCGATCTTTCGATTTTTTGCCATGCCGGAATAAAAACTGTTCACACGCAGGTTTGGAATATGCGTATCCTTCAACGAAATGATATAGCCGCCGCTCTCTTCATTGGCTTCGACGATCACGTCGGCGGTTATCGGATGATTGTTATCCCTGCCCATCTGCAAACCGGGCGAAGTGTCGAGCTTGCTCATCCTTGCAATTGCTTTGTTTACCCGTTCAATTGGACAATCCATTTCTTTTGCGATCTGCGGGAGCCGATTCGCCAGGAGATCGTCAATATGATCGGCAATAAGGCGACTTTCAAATGTCATATCATTTGGTAATTGCGCCATCTGGATCAAAAGACATTCCTTGATGTCGCGTGCTCCGACGCCGGCGGGTTCCATTTTCTGAACCAGCTCCAACGCGTTTTCAAGTTCTTCCATACCGAAGCCGTGCTTATCAGGATTATGTAACTGTTCAAGACGAACGGTTAAATAACCTTTGTCGTCGATATAATCGATGATCAGGTTTCCTGCATTTTTTACCGGCTCTTCGACATCGACGAGCGACCACTGTTCTATTAAACTTTCATTTAGCGACTTTTCGAATGCCGCGGTGTTGTTTAGGGCTTCGAGTTTTTTATCGACCTCTCCTGAGCGTCGCCGGAACTGAAAGGACTCGGCGCGATCCATATAATCAGTGTAATCGCCATCGACACTTCCGATACTGTCGAGGCGTTGAAAATCTTCGAGATTATCCGAGTCATCCTTTACGACGAGTTCCTTCTCTG
>DRGS01000085.1 GCA_011053245.1 Phycisphaerales bacterium | reverse complement strand
TTTCATTTTCGCCTGTCCTTTCCGTTCATTTCAATAATTTCTGCTGTTCGTAATCTACTGGCTATTCGAGCGTCGAATTGTTGGCCTATTTGGTCTATGGATTTGTTCGATGTTAGAAACGTCGGCAACATAAACTCTTGCCTCTTATTCAGGATCGAGTATAGTGTCACGTAAGCAAAATCTGATTCTTGTTTGCTGCGTAATCCAAGATCGTCAATAAATAGTTTGTCCGCCGTTTTCAGTGGCTTTATGACGGACCACTCTGTTTCTGTCGCACCTGGAGATATTGTAGAACGTAACTCAATACAAAAATCGTCGAAGTTGATCCTCCTGCAAGCGTAGCCCTCGTAAACATAATGACGGAGCAAAGCAGCCATTGCGTAGGTTTTGCCGGTCCCGACAGAGCCATGTATATATATGTCCTGCCCGTATTCAAGGTTTTTAAGTTTCTTTATAATGACCTTATCAAGATCACTAAGCTTTGCATTGAGATACAAAGAGCCAACTTGTTCAGAAATGTTCATTTCCTTTTTTTTCTCTGGCAGATCTCTTTTACGACGATATACATCAATGCACCTATCACACCAGCCAGCTTCTTTCTTATGGGTCCCTACTGCCACGCCGTCTTTAAAAACCATTTGCAGTTCGTAAGATTTAACCTGATACCCGCAATTTTCGCACAGGCTACCTGATAAATTCTTTTGGATGTCCGATATCTTTTTTGGTTCTCCCATTTTTACCTCCTTCCTTATTTCCGCCGTTTTCTTGCGTCCTCATAAACCAGTTGGTTAAAAATCTCCTGTAATTCTTTTTGAGTTTTGTCGGGTTCGAAACGAGCCACTGTGCGGCCTGTTTGATCGATAGCTGAATATCTACGGCCGGATATGCTTCTGACCACTGTGTTAAATCTTCCGGTGTGATGTTTTTAAACTTCCCTTCCTGTAACAAAAACGGGGTGGTTTTCTTTTTCTTTTTATTCTTTTCTTTTCTAATAGAAGTAGAAGATGAAGATGAAGATGAAGATGAAGGGTTGCCCTTTGGTTCTGTTACTTTGGCGTTATTATTCCCCTTGTTCCTAAAAGCCTTTTGACGTAACCTGTTTTGTTCTGCAAGCGTAGCGTCCCTTTTAGCCCTCCTGTTTATTACCGTTATTTTACCGTTTAGTTCCGTTACGTCTGCAATTTTTTCGGTCGAAAAATAATCTAAAAACATTTTTGCTTTGTCAATAGTGGTCTGCATTATCAACGAAAACTGGGCAAGGGTTTTTGTGATCTGTCCTGCGTCTTTAGTGTGCCAAATTTTAATCAAAACAAGCATCCAAGCCCCAATAATTTCCGGTTCGTATTCACTCATATCAGCAAGAAAATCCTTATAATAAAATTGTACACTAGGAGCCTTTCCGGTGTTCTTTTTTGCCATTTACTCATCCTTAGGTATTCGTGGTTCAAAACTTTAATAATAATCACAATCAACAATGTCCGTCATGTTATTTTTACACACTATCAGGCATTGCATGCAATTACGCTTATCGCTCGGCGTCGAAAAGAACCTGTCAAAAAAAGCCTGTGTCCGAATCAGCCAGGTACCGTGGGCGATCTGCTCCGGCGTCGGGTTCCGGCTCCGCGGGTTGCCACCCTGCCCTACTTTGGGCAGGCGTCTGATATAATTGCCGTCGGCGTCGGTTTTCCGTTTTATATACCTGCCTCGCTCATCCAATATCTTCTCACCAGCGGCCCTGCGTTCTTCCAGCCTGGCTTTTGCCTGTTCATGCCGACACACCTTACAGGTGTTATCGTGACCCGTTTTAACGCCGGGACACTTATAAAACCCTGTCTTAACATCCTTCACCTTCCCGCAACTCCGACACTTAAATTTCTTAGCCATCCATGACCTCATAAAAACCAGAACCACGAATCAACACGAATTTTCATCTACTTTTTTCCCCACAGAGGATACAGAGCAAATCTTATTCATCGCTATAAACACCAGTAGCGTTTGCGCTCTGATGTTCCAGTTTTCAAGTTCATCCGGACCCTTAATCCTGGCATGTGCTTCCAGTAATACTTTTGCCTGTTTTTCACCAAACTTTTTCATCCTGTTATCTTGTCAAAAATTCGTGTCCTTTCGTGTAATTTGCTGTTAAATTCGTGTCCATTCGTGGTTCACCAGCTAAACACCAACTGTTTCGTAGGCTCCGGCACCTTCCGGCCCTTCACCTTTTTGTGCTCCCATTTAACGTTACGGAACGCCTGCAGGGTCCTGCCGGCGGTACTGGCGGCCTGTTTCAGGCGTGATGTGTATGTCGTATTGGGTATTGCGTTGGTGGAAGGCTTCGCCTTGTTCTCTACCTTCTCCCAGCCGGGCGGAACGCCCCTGTCGTCACCGGACACACGCCGGAAATTAAAACTAACGTTCCGCCCATCCCAAACACCTCTGTACCTGCCCATATCAACTACAACCTTCAGTATCATCAGATCGTAAACACGCGGCCAGCAACTATTACTCACCCACGCACAGCCCCGCCGCTTCTTCCTGGCCCGACCCTTATCGGCCTGCTGCAACGCCTCTAAGATGCGATTGTTATGGCAGGGCCCCAGCTCCTCTATCATAGCCAGAACCTCAGCCAAATCCCTGTCAGGGTTCGCCATGACCTTGTCATAAGCCTCACGACTGGTATCAGTAACCGCCACATCACCCTCCAGTTAAAGCTTTTTGTACTTGCGGATTTGTGACCTCTACATATTTCTTAAGTTGCTTGTCGGTGCTTATACTGCTTGCCATGCCGAACTCGATAGCACTCCTGTTAGTCAGTGTCTGCCGTGTCTTTGCCACGATTCCGAGCACCTTCACGGCTATCTTGACCTCCTCGGAATCCGAGGCCTTTTTTCCCGTCAAAGCTTCCTTGATCGCCGTCATTGATAGGTCCTCAAGCTCTCCGAGCTTACCTGCCTTTGCATCTGTTACCTGTAAAAGGTTCATTTTTCTTTCTCCAATCGTTTAAAAAATCAGTTCTTTTCAAATCCACTCACCTCAACTCACTTCCAATCGTTTCACCTTGCGTTCTTTTCAAATCGCTTCGTTTCAAATCGCTTCGATTCTCCTCAATTCAGCTCCCTTCTATTCATCTTGGATTCTTTTCAAATCATCTCGATTCACCTCAAATCACCACCTCTCATTTTGCGTTCTTTTCAAATCAACTCAGTTCAACTCGGTTCTTTTCTTCTCACCTTGCTTTCTTTCTATCATCATAAACCACTTCCCAACCACCATCTTTAGGGATTTTACATCTCCCAAATTTTGGCCCGTAGCTTCCAACTCCACACCTCAAACCCGCTACATCGAACAGCTTTCGAAGCTTCTTTTCAGGGAAGTTGTCATCTGTAACGGTAATGATAAAAGTAAGTGACCACGGAGTTTTTACCAATGGCCTTTCAATTATCTTCCTGGCAAGTTTTTTGCCGGAACCGGTCAAAAACGATCTGACATCCACTTGATCCTCATCTTTTGGGTCCCATTTACGAAGAGGCATATAGTAAACCTTTTCGTCATCGACGATGCTGGTTATCCACACACATCCCTCACAGAAAGATTTGTAAAATGTACCTTTATTGCTCTCGATATCGGAGCCGAGGATGGCCGTCGCTCCACGTCTGGCGGCGTTACCCAGTAGCATCATCCGAATGTTATCCGCAGGAA
>DRGS01000084.1 GCA_011053245.1 Phycisphaerales bacterium | reverse complement strand
TGGATCACGCTTACGATAACGCTGGTACTTATGCCATTGGCGATGGAAATCCCATTGCTGATCCCGCTGGCCCCGGAAATCTCGCGATGCCAACTGCCGGACCTTTTAGTATTTCGGTGGGCGTCCTTGATCAGGGTGGCGGTCAGGTTGCAGGTGACATGTCAGGTGACCTGATCACGCTCCAACTGAGTGGAACTGCTGGTACTATTACGATTGAGGCTGATACTCTTCGCAGTGCGACAGGTGCAGTTGGCAGTGATATCCCGACTAACTTTGCCGCTGCTACGGGTGTAGCTGTTGTTATACCTCCAAGCGGTTGCTTCCCAACGGATCATCCTGATTATTCTCAGTGGCTTCTTGTAGGTACATACCTCGGAATGAATGGCGTAGACGAAGGTCCTGAATGCTGGTGTGGTGACGAGACCAGTCCTGACGTATGGGAATCGTATCAATGCTATGGCGACAGCACTGGGCTACCAAAAGAAGGTAGTCCTTTTACAGGTTACTATTCAGTTGGCGGTAATGACCTGATAACCCTTGTTGCGGCATGGGCAGTAGTAAATGCCGAGGTTGATCAGGTAGACTCAAACGGGGTTCCGTTTGTCTGTGCGGATTTTGAACATACTCAGGAAGGTAGCCCTTTTACAGGTTACTATCGTGTAGGTGGTAACGACTTGATTGTATTGGTAGCTGGCTGGGCAAATACCGGTTTTACGCCTGACTGCCTTGATGTACCGTAAATTAAATTGTTAATTAAAGTTAAACTGACCGTCGGCGGCGTAGTCGGCGGAACATTCGAATGTTAATGTTTATAGTAAGGAGAAAGATGATGAAGAAATTAGTTGTTTTAATGTTGGTAGTAGGAATGGCCTCGTTGGCCAGCGCAGCGTTTTCGCTGAGTGTCTCTGCAGCTGAGATGAACGTAAGCGGTAGCGTCACAGTCAGCATCTTAAATGATGGCGGCGGAGACCTTGTTGTTCCGACTTACTTTATTGGTGCTGTAGCTCCAAACGGTACATGGGACCAGACTTCTGGTGTGCTTGGCACACTGCCAGCCGGTGGATCAGTACAGTATGCGGGCGCGTTTGGTGGATCGGATTATGTCCAATTGAATGCGAATGCAACGACAACAGCGATCGCAGCAGGTACTTTGGCTACATGGACGCTTGATGGTATCTCACTGGGTACCGTAGCTTTACAGCTTTATGACCAGAACCTTGCCCCAATAGCAGGTGTCACAGCAAGCGTTAATGTTGTGCCTGAGCCGATGACAATGGCTCTGCTGGGTCTTGGCGGTCTGTTCCTGCGTCGCAAGAAATAATCGCGACCAACAACGAAAGACTTAAAAAAGTCGAATAAAGCGAGGCTGGTTTTCCGGCCTCGCTTTTTTTCTGGACTGTGGGGCGTGTGTTCATTACAATACAGCTTTGGGACAAACATTAATTTTTCAGTTAGGAGTCGATCAGATGAGGTGTATTTCTTTGTTACTGGTTATTGTAGCTCTTTCAGGGCTTACAGGTTGTCAGGGTCCTGCCGCTAATTTGAAACCGGTCGAAGTGTTCATCGATGGCGACGGCGAGTTTCCCGCATTTCTGGTAGGTACCTGGAAGGCTTATAAACTACCTTGGGAAATCGTCTTTGAAGAGGATGGCACGATCTCAAGTGCTGTCATTAATATGGGCAGACAGCGTATCATTCCCGGCCAGATCAAGACTATTCCTCTTAGAGAGGGCGGCGAGGGTGTTTATGAACCGGGCCAATGGCTCGTTCGGTATGTGCCGGATACCCGCGAGTTAATGGTAGACATAGTGATCGATCATATGCGCATGGAGAAAAGCGGACAGATAATTGAGGGAAAAGCAGCGGATACCTTTATCGGAACCATCTCAGAAGACGGCAGGAGTTGGACGGCCGATTGGGATACGTTCTATGATTACACCGCTTACACTCCAGAACCGACAAAGCTTACATCCGGTCCAGACAGGGATTCGGTTGTGAGGATAATATTCTTAAAGGACAAATAGGTTGCAGACGGTGTGATGCTGAAGGGTATCTGAGAGTTGCTAATAGCTGTAGTAGTCTATTCCTTCGCTGTCGGTCCCGGGGTAGTCCATACGGATATCTTTAGTTGCCGAATCGTATATCCAGCCGTATAAACCGGTTGCTGTTGGAAAGTTGTCTCCCTCGGCAAGGATCAGAATAGACTTGTTTTGGTTCATGGGATTTTCGGGCAGTTCGCTGAGATAGGGACCGTAGCTGTCGCCAGAATAATTTCCGTTTATGTCAGTAGTATACTTGAGTTGCCCCGTCATAATAAATATGCCGTCTGCACCACTTATTAAGACGCTATCCTGGTATCCTGGTGGTACGTCGTTGTGTTGGGCGGCGTAAACCGCGATAGCG
This sequence comes from Phycisphaerales bacterium, assembly GCA_011053245.1. Next base: position 3,838 of record DRGS01000084.1, on the reverse strand, counting down.
TTTCTTAGGATTCTCAGGTTGTCTTTTGCTGCGGCTTCTCTTGATTGCTGGGCGTGGGCTTGGAACTCTGGGAATACTATGGCTGATAAGATGCCGAGGATCGAGACTACTATCAGTATTTCTATTAACGTAAATGCCTTTTTCATCTGTTTTTCCTATATAATATCGGACGCGCACACTCTGCGCAACCGCTGCATTTATAAATATCGGCTGGAAATGGGGGGTACTTTCTTAAAAAGCAGTTTGTACGGCTGAAAACCGCATTATATGCCTGCGGAGACCATTTTTGCGAACTGGGCTATGAGGATGTTAGTGTATTTGCCGGCTTTGCCTGAGCCTATCGTGACGCCGTCAAACTCTGTTACGGGGACAATGTCCTGTGTTGTAACGGCTATGAAGAGTTCATCGGCGGTTTCGGCTTGGGCGGGCGTTATAGGCTTCTCTGTGACCGTCAGGGACGCTTTGACCGCTACTTGCAGTATCACCTTCCTCGTTATAGACGGCAGTATTTCCGGCCCGAGGGGGCGTGTGATGAGCGTTTTAGCCGTGGTATCGATCATGAAGAATGCCGATCCTGCCCCTTCGGTGATATAGCCGCTTTCATCGACCAGTATCGCCTCGGCGCATCCGGTTTTTTCGGCTTCGATCTTTGCAAGTACGTTAGCCATAAGGTTTAACGACTTTATATCGCACCGCTTCCATCGCCAATCCGGGTGCGTAGCGACCTTGATCCCAGCGGTCTTTTTTTCGCTGTCATCGGCCAATTCGGTCACTGTGAGGAAGAAATTCGGCTTGAGGCCCTTGCTGCCGACATGGCTCCGCAGTTCCGAGCCCCTGGTAATATGGAAGTAGATCTTTGCGTTTGCGATACTTGCACGCTCAAATGCGTCTAAAACCCGTAGGCGCACCTGGTCAATGTCCACGCCCTCAATCTTGATCTCGTTAAGGCTTCTGGCGAATCTTTCCAGATGGTCATCGATTGCGAAAATACGCCCGTCATAGCTCCGCAGAACTTCGTAGACCCCATCTCCAAAAAATGTTCCGCGATCCATATACGCCGAATCCAGTTCCCTGATATCCACGATCCTGTCATCTATCATAGCAATTTGCATAAGCGGCATTTTCACCGAAATCGCCTGAATATGCAAGCAGCGACTTTTTGCACATCCCGGGTCCTTCGTTGCCCCGTTTACACATATATAATCAGGTTTTTCTTCAAAAAACTTTCAAAATTGTGCGATTTATGTCAGAATCGGGTATGTTCGGTCGTCATGGTTGTAGAACTGCGGCCTTGAAATCGTGGATTAGCGGATATGCAAGGAAAGTCGTGAAAGTTCAAACGGAAGAAAAACTCATCGCTGCATGCCGCGGCGGGGAAAGGGACGCTTACGCTGTGCTTACGAAGAGGTACGCTCAACAGGTTTTTGCTGTTTGCTTAGGGTTTACCGGCAGGGTTCACGACGCCGAGGATATCGCCCAGGACGCTTTTGTCAAAGGGTTTATTCAGTTGAACCAGCTTCGGGATACCGAGCAGTTCGGTGCGTGGATATGCCGGATCGCGCGTAACCTTTGCATAGATCATTTTCGCAAGCAGAAAGTCAGGCGCGATGCCCTTACCAGCGAGCGACTGAAGCCGGTAAGCGACGAAACAAAACCTAAGAATGATTATCCCGAATTGGAGAAAGCGATATCGCGTTTGCCGGAAAATTACCGCGCCGCACTTTTGATGTATTACTTTGACGGTCAGGATGCCCGGAGTGTCGGCAGGTCATTGAATATTAGTTCGGCGGCGGTGGCGACACGTCTGAGCCGGGCGAGAAAACAGTTACGTCAGCTTCTTGACGAACAGGAGGTACGCAATGGATAAAAATTGCGGAAAAATTCGCGAACATCTTGCGTGGATGATAGACGGAGATCTGTCGAGTGAGCAGAAGATATACGTTGACAATCACCTTGCCAAGTGTCAGGACTGCCGGGAATATCTCAAGCAGCTCAAAGCCGACCATCAGATGCTGATCGAGTATGCAGGGTCATTTAATTCGACGGTTTCCGGACTGGAGGAGAGGGTCGCAGAAGCAATGCAAAACCGCCAGATCAAGGCCGCGAGCCGGTCAGGCGTATGGCTAAAGGTCGCAGTTGCCGCGGCGGTGGTGATCGTCGCCGGTATCGGGTTAATGTTGTCAGGCCAAAGGGACGATGCGGGCAGCAGAGGGCTGAAGATAGTCGCTACGAAGGGGTTAGAGGATTTCCAAAAGCAGGTCGAGCCTGGAAAGGTTCACACAGACATCGCAGTGACCGAGCCGGTAGTAGTGCCGGCGCCTGTTGCTAAGTTTGCCGCTGGGATCGAGATGGCCAAGGCGATGTTTGAGGCGGGCGATGTCAGGGCCCTTGCAGCTTTGGCCCGGTCGTCAAGTGCAAGTGTTGCCGAAAGGATCGCTGCAATAAACTATCTCGCCATGACGGGTGATGAAGAGGCGGTGGTGTTGCTTGAGGAGTTGATGGCAGGGTCCATCGAAGAAGGGGGCATATCCGAAGCGATCATAGCCTCGCTCGAAAAGATCAAAGAAGAAATGCTGGCCAGAGATGCTGACTCCGGCGATGTCGCTTCGGGAACAGGTGATACGCCAGAGGCAATTGCCGCCGCCGGTGTCGGCGAAGACGAAGGCTCGGGCCTGACCGTATTTGTGGTAAATTCGAATGGCAAACCGATCAAAGGCGCCAATGTTCGTTTCGGACGAAAGAAAAGCAGTAAAGCTATCACTGATGCTAATGGCAGATGCTGGATAAAGTTCAAGAAAGCAAATCCCGAATATTTAAGTCTTGCGGCGAGCAGGGCAGGTTTTGTGCCAATGATGTTTGCCTGGCGTGTTGACCAGGGAGCTGAGATACCTGAGAAATTCACATTTGCGCTTGAAGAGGGAATTGTGATCGGAGGCAGCGTCGTTAACGAAAGGGACAGGCCGATCAAAGGCGTCGAGGTAAAGCTTCGTGTAAATACTGAAGAATCGAGAGAGAAACCGTGGCCCTACATTAGTGATGTCTCGGCAACTACGGACCGTAAGGGGAAATGGACGACCGACATAATACCGAAGGAGATCGACGATTACAGGCTGTATATCAATCTTGCTCACAGCGATTACGTCGACGACAAAGTATGGGGCAGAAGAAGAAATTATACGACAGAGCAGTTAAAGGCCCAAACGGCGGTGATGGTCATGAAGCGGGGCATAGCTGTCGGCGGCTATGTAGTTGACAAAGCCGGAGAGTCTGTCGCGAGCGCGGCGGTCATGATAGGCGAAAGCCGGTATTCAAATATGCCGAATAAAACCACTGATGAAAAGGGACTTTTTGTTTTTGAGAATCTTTCAGAAGGGATAAAATTCCTTACGGTCCAGGCGGACGGGTTTGCACCTGAATCCATGGAAATAAACGTGGCAAGAGGGATGGAACCCGTAGGGGTCGTGCTGATCGCCCCTGCTACTATTGCTGGAAGGGTTATAGAGCCTGACGGTAGGCCCATCGAAGGCGCACGGGTAAGTATCGACAAATGGAGGGGGATCAGTACCGCCGAAATTAAAACATCAACCGATGCTGACGGTAAGTTCGTACTGAACGATGCGCCATGGGATGAAGTTAAGCTCGGCATATCGAAACATGGCTATATGAGTGTTCGTAATATGGACGCTGTTGCCGGCGGTGAGGAATACGAAATTGTCATGTACGATTCCCTTAAGGTTAGCGGGACGGTTACCGATGCCGTGACGGGTGAGCCGATAGAAAAGTTCATGGCGGTCAAAGGTATCGATTGGGACAGAGAAAACAGTTCCCGGTCCTGGTC
>DRGS01000083.1 GCA_011053245.1 Phycisphaerales bacterium | reverse complement strand
GTCGGCAGCGTCAGATGTGTATAAGAGACAGCAATAATACGAAGCAGATCCTCACCGAACACCGTCCCGCGGATCGTCCGCGTAACCTTATCCGTAACAACCTTAGCAGTAAAGCTCGAAGCCACATCTTTCACCTCGGTATTCTTAGTCTCATCAATACTGATACCGCGATCCTTAGCCATGATCCCTACATTTACCGTATTAACCAGCGTATCAAAATGCGGCTGCAGCAAACCGATAGAAAAAGACGTCGTAATAATATCAACTGCCTTTTCCGCTATCGCCCCGCGATACTGAACCTCCACAGATTTGATCGGCCCGTTAGCAAGAATACTTATAACCGTACCGATCCGCTCAGCCAATTTGCAATAGCTCTTCACGACAGCCGGCATCGCCCCGCTCGACGGCGCGTTCAACGCATTCTTAACCGGACCGCCCATAACAGCATCCGCCAATATCTGCGCCGCTTCGACCGCAACTTCGATCTGCGCCTCTTCCGTACTCGCCCCCAAATGCGGAGTCACAAGACAATTCACAATATCCTTAAAACCCGTATCTTCCGGCGGCTCCGTCGGAAAAACATCCAACGCCGCACCCGCAATGGTACCTGCTTTGAGCGCCGCATAAAGATCCGCTTCGTTAATGATCCCGCCCCGAGCGCAATTAACGATCCGCGCATTCGGCTTCATCATCTTAAGCTCCTCAGCCGAGATCAAATTCAGCGTCTGCTCGTTCCGCGGAATATGCAGCGTAATATAATCAGCCTTCGTGTATATATCTTCAAGATTCTCAGTAACATCGATACCAAGCTCCTCAGCCTCTTTAGGAACCGCAAAAGGATCATACCCAAGCACCTTCATATTAAACCCCAGCGCCATCCTCACAACCGCCATTCCGATCCGCCCCAGCCCGATCACACCGATCGTCTTACCGTTAAGCTGATTACCCGTATACTTCTTGCGGTCCCACGCCCCGTCCTTAAGACTATTACATGCCGGCACCACATTTCGACTCAGCGAAAGCATAAGCGCCATCGTATGCTCCGCCGCACTCAACGTATTCCCCCCCGGAGTATTCATCACGATAACGCCCTTTTTCGTCGCCTCGGCAATGTCGATATTATCGACACCGACCCCTGCCCGTGCGATACCTTTAAGCTTGCCGCAATTAGCAAGCACTTTTTTCGTCACCTGCGTACCGCTCCGTATGATCAAACCGTCATAGTCACCGATGATCTTCGCCAATTCATCTTCACTAACGCCGAGGTTAACAACCGGTTCAACACCATCGATGGATTTCAAAAGGTCAATACCCTCTTGCGCCAGCTTATCCGTGATCAATATCTTGTACATCAAACACTCCAATAATCATATCTATCGTTATAATTTATATAATGTTTTAACCATATCCAATAAGATCATGCCATTCCCACTCACTCTGACTGCCGCCAAAGTTTATTACCCTATAAGGGTATCAAAAACTATCCCACTGCCCCGCCGGATCGCTCGTATCCTCATCCCTCATTCTGTACTGAGGTTTGGGGCACCTGTAAAAATTCCTCACGATCCCATACGCCGTCGTCATCACAAGCCTGCCAACTGCCCTTTCCCGCCCTTTCGATTCCGCCTCGACAACTGCCTTAACCGCTCGGCCGGTTTTCGATTCCGGCCACAATACCTCACCAGATTCGCTATCGAACAAAATACCACGCACCGACAGGGACCCGTAATAATATCCATGATCGGTCACTTCGTAAAGCGAATAATCCGAAATAAGCACATAAAGCACCACCCCGGCCCCAAGTTCCTTCCCCAATTCGCTCGGCTCAAACTCCCTCAGATCGCCCTTTATACGTTGCAAACGCGACAACTCCCGGTAGGACAGAATATTCTCTTTCTTCAACCGCACCTTCTTCGCAAGGAACACTCCTATCATATCGCTCATCTGCTGTTGTACAACGGGCCCGGCACCGCTGCCACCGCCAACATCGACAAAAACCAGCACTTTTTCACGACCACGGCTCTTCAGTTTATACTCGGCATCTACTTTCTGCTCCGCATAAGGAGTACTCGCAAAAGCCCCGATAAATTCAGGAACACCACACCCAACGCAGCTAAACGCAACCAAAGCCGCCACACATAATACTAAGACTTTTCTCATACGATTTCTCTCTTCGCGGACATATTTACAGTCAAATATCACACAATAAGGCTATCGTACCATATTCCAAGCAGACATGATACCATCTAAAAATCACAAAATACCCCATTTTTGACACCCACACCCCTTTTAGCCCCCTGCACTGTAGGGGGTTTCCTCACACCACTACTGTTTCGCAATCTCGCCAAGGTAAGATTTACAATGTTAGTCACTAAAAAAAAACATCGCAAAGCGATCCCAATTCATTTAGCCCCCTGTTCCCCGCAACAGGGGGTTGCTCTTAATTCAAAACGTCGTCATATCAGAAACCCATAGGGTGTGAAATGCTGTCTTTCACACGCGTTAGATCGAAACCGTATAACGAAGGAATCGCAAAAAAAACGCCCAATCACGCCACGGACTTCGCTTCGTACAAATGCCTCTGGAATCCGATAAACATCTCTCGGATACCCGCTACTTCCCCCAACTCCGCAACCGCATCAGCCACCGCGTGATATTCCAACTCAATAAGCCCCGGCAGCTTCAATCACTTGCTGCTCCCCAAACCTCGTCGATGGTGTTATGTATTTTGGTTTCAAACAATTCGATCAGTTTTTTGTTCTGTTCAACAATTGCCTGCTCGGATGTCAAATCGGCAATTAGAATGTTTTGTATGTCTAGAGACGCTATTGGTATTCTAATATCTTTTATGAGTCTCATGCTTAAGCCACTTCTTTGCTTATCACCAGTTATATTCCGGATTTGTTGATACATACTCTTAAGGACATAATACAAATACTCGGGCATTAAGTTAATATGTTGATTAGGCACCATTGACACAATTGACTGATTGCATGTGGCTTCGGCTCGCAATAATGCGACTGTTCCTCGGGTTTTACCTTGTCCATTTAAAGCAATGAGGACGGAATTTACAGGCAGAAATTTTGCATTCGAGTTTTTCATTCCCTTTTCTGTAATTCTATTTTCACAATCAAATATCTCTCCCTGATGTATGTCACCAGATACTAGCCATGGAATTTTCCCGTTTTCATAATATTCTATTTTTTGTGAAGAGGGAGTTCCACCTGTGGCTAAATCACAAACTTCACCAATTCTTTTGATGGGCCAGTCGGGGTTGATCTTGATGGTGGGTTTGTAGTTTTCTACAACCTGGCGGGCGCCGTCGATAACCTTTTGGTATCCGTCGATCTCGGCGACAATCTTTTCCTGCACCTCCAGTGGAGGGAGGGGGATTTTGATGGCTTTGAATTGCTTGACATCAAGGTTCTTCTGTGCGTGCCCTCTCGCACAGCCATAAATTTGATCTTGTGTGTTGAGTAAAATAGAGTCTACAAAATTCTTACTAATTTCTTTTGCGTGGGTTTTTGCTATGGAATAGGTGAAACCTGAGTCAAGCAAGAAGAACTTTCCAGAAACATAACGAACGCATTCAGGAGACATTGCAAAACGAGATAAAATAAGCTCATTTTTTCTATTAAAATTATTTGTCCTAAAACTCTCTCCCCCTCCCCCATAAACAGGGTATTGAGTTCCTTCATCATTTTTCTTGGTAATCCGAGTACCAAAATTCAGTTCAATAACTTCTCCCAACTCCACCATCGGCCATTCGCTTATGTGGTGATGTGAGAAGTCACGATAGCGGTCGCCAGAGAGTGAGATGTCATCAGAAGCAAGGATCTCCTCCTTAGTCACGGCGTGTGCTAAATCGGTTTCTTCGATTTCCTTCTTGTCTATGATGACCATTTTATATTTTTGTAAGTACTCAAGTGAACTGCCGAGTTGACCGCCTTCTATTGACCTTCTTTGGGCACCGAGATCGAAACCATCATTTTCAATCTTTACGAACAGAATCTTGTCAGTCTTTTTGGCAAGCTGGCGGTCCATCAGCAGGATACTTGTTTTGACGTTGGAGTAAGGATTGAATACGCCAGCAGGTAGCGAAATAACCGCCCAGAGATAGTTTTGCTCGATGAGCATCTTTCGCAGTTTCTTATAAGCCTTCTGGGACAGGAAGATAATACCTTCCGGCACGATGACACCGGCCCGACCCTGCGGTGTAAGGTGTTCGGCGATGTAGTCAACAAACAAAACTTCGGAACGTTTAGCTTGGATGGAAAATCGTTTGTGAGGTTTGATTCCGCCCTTCGGCGTCATAAACGGCGGATTAGCAAGAATAACATCTGCTGTATCACCCCAGTGATCTTCACTGCTTAGCGTGTCATATTCGTAGATGTGGGGTTCAACAAAGCCGTGCAGATAAAGATTCACAAGTGACAACCGAACCATATCCGGGGATATATCATAACCGACAAAATTTTGGATGAGCCTGCTTTTCTCTGTAGATGACATCTTCGGGTTGTATTTAATAATGTGTTTGTATGCAGAAATTAAAAATCCGGCAGTGCCGCATGCAGGGTCCAGTACGAGGTCATTTTTCTGAGGATCGACAACCTCAACTATAAAGTCGATAATATGCCGTGGTGTGCGGAACTGCCCCGCATCGCCCTGTGAACTCATGACCGACAGCAGATATTCAAATGCATCGCCTAATCTTTCACTGTGGTCATACTCAAAGGTGTTGATCTCTTTCAGGAAGCTTTTAAGTGTTTCCGGGTTGCGGTATGGCAGGAAAGCATTTTTGAATATATCTCGAAACAGCAGGGGAATCTTGGGGTTTTGGTTTATTTTGACCAGAGCGTCACTGTATAAAGCAATCAGTTCAAAACCACCCAGCCGAGGGTTAAAAATCTGCGACCAACTATATTTTTCATACTCCCCTGTAAAGAATGAAGCCTTGCCGCCCATTGCTACGGACTGCTTATCCATGTCATCCATGAACTTATAGATCAGAGCGATGGTAATCTGTTCAACCTGACTCTTCGGGTCTGGCACCTTACCGACAAGGATGTCACGGCAACTATCTATCCTGCGTTTTGTTTCTGTGTCGAGCATGTTATTCCTTGTATAAACACTTTGAATAGTCAATCTCATGATCGGGTTGAGATATAACATCACAATTATTTACATTGTCACAATCTACTACTTCCTTTTTTGTAATGTCATATTTCACTCGTACTTTATCTACTGCTTCAGAGCAATTATGTGGAACTGTTCTAATCATTTCTTTTCTCCGTAAAGTTACATAAACTTATTGAGTGGTACATAATCTTTGACATAATCAGGTACAACCTTGCGCCAATTGGAGTTGAGCTTTTTGAAATCATCTCGAATAGGACTGGTGGCCAGTTGTGCGAATTCCTTTGATTCGATTATTTTCCGGAGGCCTGGATCGGTGGTGTAAGCCTTCAAAAAGTTTTTGATTGGCAGAATATAATCGGCGTCCGGCTTATATATTGAGATGAACTTGTCGCATTCTTCGTCAAGAAGTTGCTCTTTGTTCTTAAAAAATGGGATCAGTCCAAATGTCTTTTCAAGAATTTCTCGCAGTGTCAGACGACGATCAATTTGAGCAGCTTTGCGAAGTTTTTCCAGATTAAAGAACTCTTTGGGTTTTTCGAATATATTTTCAAGGACATAGCTCTCGGCGGCTTCAAAATCTCCAGCTTCGACCTTCTGACTGATAAACTCGTCTTGTTTTATGGCCTGTTCGAACTTGCCAAACAATTCTCGATCAACCCGCATTCCTTCTAAGCCGATAGGGGTTTCGGTCATGATCTTTAGGGGGTCTGGGTCGAAGTTTTCGTACTCAGCTGCTGTAACCGGTGGTGGCCCGTCACCACCTTCCCCGCCTGAAATCGGCGGTAATTTGATAACTTCGTCATATTCATATTTATCTTCAAAATATTCGCAATTTGCAAAAAAATCAAAGAGTTTGAAGTTTTTCTTTTTTTTCTCTATCTTTTCTATCTCACCAAAGCTGTTCTTTCGTTTGTGCTGAAAAGTGAATGTGCGAGTGCCACGGCCTTTGATCTGAACAAAATCAGAAGGTGAAAATATTGGACGCATAAGGCAAAGATTTAAAGCGTCCTTGCAGTCATAACCAGTTGTCATCATTCCAACGGTAACACAGACACGCGATTTGCTGGTCTTATATCCGGGCATGTCATCTGTGACAAATCTGGAGCGACCGCTTAAGTTATTGCTTGCATCCGAGAAATTTATAGTCATTTGCTGGGCGTCAGGGATGCGGCTTGTCACTTGCATAGCAAAATCTGAATTATATGTTCCCGGCCAGAGTTTATGTGCCATCTCATTTAATATTTGTGTGATCTTACAGGCATGATCCTGCGAGACACAAAAAATTAATGACTTCCCAATCTCACCTGTAAGTGGATCCTTAAGGGCGTTTTCCAGAAATGTTTTACAGAATATTTTGTTGGTTTTATCGGAGAAGAACCGGCGTTCAAAATGTCTTTGGACAAAGATAGCTTCTTTTTCTTCTCCATCTTCGTCAGTAACAATAACAGAATAACCTCCATCAGAGAGAAGTTGAGCGGTGATTTCAGTACGTGCGTCAATCACAATGGGATTTCTCAAGTAGCCGCCTTTTACTCCTTCAAGTAGCGAATAACGGAATGTAGGCACGCCGGATTCACAGCCAAAGGTCTTGTAAGAGTCCAGTAGCTGACGTCTTTCGATTTCGCGTGGGTCACGCATATTAATATTTTTAATATTTTTGAGGTAATCTTTAGGAGTTGCTGTGAGGCCCAGTTTGTAGCCGATGAAATACTCAAAAACAGCCCGGCTATTGCCACTGATAGAACGGTGTGCTTCGTCAGAGATAACAAGGTCAAAGTCAGTGGGAGAGAACAGATTGCGGTACTTGTTATTCGACAGTAGCGACTGAACAGTGGTTACAACAATTTCAGCACGATGCCAGTTATCTCGATTTTGTTTGTAAATCACCGTTTTGAAATCATTATGCAAATACTTAACAAATGCCTTATATGCCTGATCCTCCAGTTCCAGTCTGTCAACCAGAAATAGAACCCGACTTGCATTGGAAGTTCTTAAGAATAACTTTATTACTGCTGCGGCTACTAATGTCTTGCCGGCACCGGTAGCCATCTCGAATAAGAAGCGTGTATTGTTCTCGTTGTTGACCGCTTTCTGAATGCTATGGACAGCCTTGACTTGGTACTTACGAAGCTGCATAAGACCGTTATCTTCAAGAAAAGATTCTCGCTGTAATTTATCTTTCCAACGCGGATCATCGGAGTAATTCGGTTTTTGGGTTAATAGGATGTAGTCGTTATCAACAGTTTCCCGAATGAGACTGCGTGGATTGGGCTTAAATTTGCTGTGGCTAAGTATTGATTCTTGCTTAGGGAAGGTTGTAATAACCTGCGGATTTCCAGCCTCGATATCCCAGAAGTAATGCGAGTTGCCGTTCGAGAGTATCACAAAGCGGCAGTGTTGGCTTTTGGCATAACTGCGTGCCTGTTCTTTGGCGTGTAGAGGCTTAATTTCTTCTCGCTTGGCCTCTAATACGACAAGCGGATACCCTTTGCTATCCAGTAGTAGGTAGTCGATAAAACCGTTTCGTGTGTGCTCGAAGTCCTCTCCGAACTCATCAATCATCTGCTGAGTGATCTTGGTCTGGCTTTCGAGACAGATATTGGCTCGACCTTGTTTGCTGTCAAAGAACCTCCATCCTGCTTCTTCCAGAAGCTTGTTGATCTTTATTCTGGCCTTAGCTTCCGTTGCCATACAAAACTCCACATTTCTTCAATTCAGTCAACCCACAAATACTACCCCATCCATCCCCAATAATCAACAAATCCTTATTTTTTCTTCGGGCTTCAATAATTCAGTTGACAAAGGACTCCCAGCTTTGTATAATGCACACATAACAATCAGGATAGATTGTGGTTATGTGTAAGACAAATAATTAGTATAAATTCGTGTTAATTCGCTTGTCCTGCGTAGCCTTGGCGAAGCAGGATGGTTCAAGTAGTTAAAAACGTAAAAAAATGACAAAAACGAGAGCATTTGAGTTTGATACAAAACCCTCACTTTTTCCAGGAAAAGATGCAATTTTCGGGTACCCTTATTTGAAAAAACAAACCCAATTTCCCAACTCAGAGAATCGCTGCAACCTCTTACAGTGGATGTACTTACAACAATTTACTCCCCCAAAACCACAAAAAAAGCAAACCCAATCCAAACCCAATTCAAACCCAATTTCAGGCATCTATTTTTGTACCAGCGCTCTCGCCATTGTCACCGCCCACCCAGCCGCAAAAATTATCAGCATCGAAACGATCACATATTTGGTCAGCCGCCACCCCGCCGGCTTATGCAGAAACGCAAAATTCACCCCAAAAACCCCCGTCAAAAACGCCAACCCCCCCGCTACGATCAATCCAACGCACATTATCCCCCCAGCCGGTTGCACATAGAACGCCTCCAAAATTCGCCCCTGAAAAAACGCTATCGCAGCCGTCGTCACCCCACACCCCGGACACGGCAACTGATACTCCTGCTTAAACCCGCATATCCCAACCATCCGCCGCACATCCACATCCCCCCGCCCCGCAAACCAAAGCATCGCAACGATCCCAACGCAAACAACAAGCACCGCAACCGCCCCTAACCGCTGGCCGGCACTGGCTTTATCACCGATCGATCTGAAAACCCCATTATCCATAGAAAATCCGAATTTGACTTCCGCTATCATTACGCTATACTTGGATTGTACTCGATAACCACTAATATTGAAAGGTCAGACAAATGCCGCTTGAACACAGTGATATCAGTCGAATATTGGAAGTTGCCGTAGTCGCCGCTCGCCTTGCCGGTCAGCGAGCGATGGAAGAGATCAAATACGTCAAAACCGAGATCAAAAACGGCAATGAGATCGTCACCAATGCCGATCCGATCTGCCAGAAGCTGATCATCGACCGCATCAAGGAGACGTATCCGGACCACGGGTTCTTAGCTGAGGAAGGCCCCGGCGGCAATCCACTCAAGCAGCCGCCGCGGTCAGCGCAAAATATATGGTGGGTGATCGACCCTATCGACGGAACAAACAATTACGCTAACGGCTTGCTGAGTTTTTGCGTCAGTATCGCCGTATTGCATGACGGTGTCCCCATCGTAGGGGTAATATTCGAGCCGGCGACCGATTCGATGTTCACCGCGGCAACGGATACCGACGCCCAGCTTAACAACTCGAAGATCACCGTAAGCGACGATGCAATAAACAAATTCGCAAGTTTCGCCATCGACAGCCACTACACCGACGAAATGGCCGGCGCCATCGAACATATAACGAAGAACACGCGATTCAGATGCATGGGCAGCACAGCGATGCACCTTGCTTACGTTGCCAAGGGAGCCCTGGTCGGCGCCATTACGACACGCGCAAAGCTGTGGGATATTGCCGCCGGGGCGATAATCGTGCAAAATGCCGGCGGAGTCATGGTGGAATTGAGCGGCAAAGCCATTTTCCCCGTCGACGTCGGCAATTACAATGGAGAAAACTATCCGACACTGACAACAAACAAAAGGATCCACGATGAGGCGAAGCAGCTTTTTAACGCGTAATAATACTCTGTACTGTGTGCTGATTTTGCTAACCGTCGCATCGGCTCATGGTGCAGTTGCCGACGACAATCTGCTCGAACTGACACCAGCAGATTCGCTATTCTGTATTCGCATTAACAACCTCGGCGAAACGCTCAAAGCAGTTGACAGTTTTACCGGTGGCCTTTCGAAATCGCAAATGAAACTTGAATCGCTTGTGACGAGCCAGCTTGGTGCGATGCTCGGCGACCCGAACCTTGCTTTGATCGATACCAGCGGCAACTTCGCCGTATTCGGTTTACCCTTGCATGAACAACCGGCTCCTGCGCTGGTTGTGGTGGTGCCGGTAAAGGATTATACCTCGCTGATAAGATCAAGCCCGGTCTTCGGCGAACCGGACGAAGCGGGCATATCGAAGATCACATCCAAAGCCCTGCCGCTGCCGCCTCTGATATCAATGGCCGCACCCGGAAACAAATTCGCTATGATAACCACTGCTACTCAAAGCAACGCACTGTTCTTCATCAAAAATGATCTATCCGGCAAGACACTCGCAAGCAGCCTCGACGCCGACGAGCAGAAAAAGGCGACCGGATCGCCAATCTGGGCATGGTCCAATATGCCCGCCGTATCGCGTCAATACGGAACCGTGGTCCAGGGCGGACTCGAATCGCTCAAAAAAACATTACAGACAATGCCGCAAAACCAACCCGCTAACCCCGATGCTATAATCAAAATTTACGCCGACATCCTCACTACGCTGCTCAACGAAACTCGCTTTCTAAGCATAACGATCACACCCTCAGCCGACCTGATGCGCTCTGAGACAACAATCGCAACCGTGCCTGGAACCGATTCGGCAAAGATGCTCACAGCAACTGCATCTTCTATACGCCAAAACAAATTATTGAAGTACCTCACAAACGGGGCGATGATGAATTTCGCATATAAGACAAACGCACCCTTCTGGAAGGGTCTAAACGCCAGGAGCATCGACCTGATGATGTCCTTTGCATCCGGCGATCTCTCCGAAGAAGATAAAAAAGCGATAGAGGCGGTCTCAGCGAAAATGATCGACACTCTCGGCGAATATCTGGCAGGGGCAATGACCATTGACAAAAGCTCCACGCCCCCATTTACTTACACTTATTTCGCCGAGATAAAGGACGTCGACAAATTCAACGAGGCCTTCGACGAATCCACGGAACTATGGATGCGACTGTCAGATGTTTTTCTCAAGGGCCTCGGTATGGAAACAACCTTTAGCGTTGAACGCAATACCGCTGTTTACGAGGGCGTCACCATCGACTCGGCTATGCTGACAATGAAATACACCGACCCGAACTTTCCCCAAGCTGAAACCATCAACGCAATGTACGCCGAGGGTTTCTCATACAGATTCGCTATCGTGGACAAGTTGCTGGTTTGCGCTGTCGGTGCAGATTCGGATTTGAAAATACGCGCCCTCATCGACACGGTAAAACGCGGCGGCCCGAAGACTCTCTCTTCGGAGATCGTCGAGGCACAGAAGCTGATCCCGAATGCCGACTCGGCGGATTTCTTCGGAACCTACAACTACATACGCCTCTTCGAAATAGCCGGAGCGTTTATGCCCATCCCCGACACAGGCAATATGCAGATGCCGACGATCGACGTACCCTCAAAAAGTAATATCGCTTTGGCGGGACACATCACCGACGGCAAGATAACCACGACCATCGCCTTGCCCAAAGAGCATCTGATCGAAATGCAAGCGGCCTTTGAACAGTTTCAAAAGCAATTCACGCCGCCGAAGCCGACACCGGCTCATAAGCATAAGTAGGATCGGCCGCCCCTTGCTGGGCTTATCGCGGGTCGGGTACGGGGTGCAGTGCAACAAGTTTGGGTTTATCGCTTGGTGAAGATACGTTCGTCCGGTCGAGTATCGCTATCATACGTTTCTGCGGCCCGTCGACCCCAAGCCTGACAAGGATATAGGCTGTGAAAGTATCGCTGCGAACCGTAAAAATATTCGCCAGACGCGACAGTATCCAGTCACGCTCTTCAATGTCTTTAGTAAACGCTGCGTCCCCTACATCATCAACGATGTCATTGGGAGCTGTTACAAAATCTTTGAAACCAGGAACTTTAAGCAGGTCGCTTATTTCAGTAAATACATGAGTTGCGATTGGATTAGTATTTCGGTAAGTAACTATCGCTGTCGCCAAAGCATCGGCATCAATGCCCCAAGCCACCGGCGCACTTTCCGGGATGGCGGCACGAATAACTTCCATTGTCGCTGTGTTGATGTTTATCCGTCCGGGCAATCTGCCATTGGGTCGATTGATGAGACTTATATATTCCAGCAGCTTGTCATTTTCCACATTGAAGCGGATGTCGAATTCATCGTCGTTTTGCGCCATCTGTCCTATTTGCTGTGTGATCGTACCGTTCGGGCCGCCATTACCGAGAACAGTAACCCCTTCAAGACCATGGAGAGTACTCAGCAAGGCAAGCTTATTTGCAACCGGCAATTGAAAACCCTTGGCATTATTGATCGTTGCCCCATTTGGTAACCCGAGAGTCTCAGTCTCGCTGCGATACTGCGAGGCATCGATAAATTTCCACAAAGTATCGTCTCTCTGGCTGTCATTTGTCTTATTCTGCCCTGTCAACAATGTTTGGGTCTGTTTGGCTTCCGTCTCATCGACAGTTATGAACTGGCCTGTATTGGCAGGGTCAGGTCTCTGGAGCTTAATGGTATCACCTGACAACAGATCGGTTTCCCAGCCGGGCTTTGTTATTACCAAATATCCCAATCCACCGGCCCCATCGGCGGCATCGATAATATCAAGGGCATCGAGAAGATGAGTATCGGTACCAATAGAGATCCGCCAACCTTCGAGAGACATCTGGCCCAGCGGGTTGGGGTAGGGATTACACAATTCCACTCTGAAATCGTCCGCGAAGCCGCCTACGTTCTCACAGTAAAGTTCGGAAATAAACGGCTGACGTTCATAGCCGTAGACTGTTTCCACGGGACCACTGGCTACGTCATCAAGGCCTAGGCCGAAGTCGTAAGGATTGCCGACAGGCAACACACCAATATCTATCGTGTTTCCACTGGCTTCAAGTATCAATCGACTTATTATTTTCCTATTGATATAGGTAGGATTGACATTCTTTTGATCTCCATAATCAGTGTGTGCGTTAAAAAACGGTCCCTCATTACCCGGATAGTCAGCATAATCTATCATATTAGCGACATACTGCGCGGCCTGCCTTGCGGCATTTTGTACAGTTTCACGGTCATCGGCCCCTGCCGGAAGATGTTCGATAAAATAGGCTCGAAGCGCATACAAGAGGTGAAGGATTTTCTTCCTGCTTTCAGGGAGGTTTTTGGTAATATCATTTATACTCGCCGCTCCATAACGAGGGATGAATAACTCGCCCATAGACGCCAATATAAAATCTCTTTTAGTAATGTCTATCGTCCACGGAGTAGCAGCAGCGGGAGGAGGAGAGGTAATATCTCCTATGACATCCACCAGCGGATAATCTCTTCTCCGCAAGTTCCTGTCAAAACTGTAAAACGTACACACATGGCGACGGTCGTATGACCAGTTCTTAGTTATGTCAGCAGGGCCATTATCAAAATAATCCGGGTTTATTTTTTTAAACCACAGAGTTATGTCTTTGTAAGGCACGCGTCTAACTTTAGCTGGCCCGGAAACATCGTTTGTATTTCTAGGGTCTGTAACTTCATAGCCGCGATCACCATCAAACGTTTCATATGCAACCGGTAAAATAACAGGAACAACAGTTGAATCACCCTTACGTTCAAAACGACTGATGGTAAAACTGGTGAGCATATACCTATTGCGTATCTCTAACTCATCGCCTATGTCGAACAGGGAGTAAACGGGGTTCGGGTCCGGGGGTACAATATACGCATCAGGATTTTCAATATGCATCACGACATTGTCATGGTGATCTTTGACGGTCTCGACCAATGCGTTTGGTTTTCTGGCCTTGCGGATATTGTCTGTGTTATTTCTATCATCTCCTCTCAAAAACTTTTCATAATCGACCGCGCTTAGATAGCTGGCATCTTCAAGATATTTGGGTTCAGTCGAAGAATCCTTAGTATGCGCCGTATTCAGATTCAGCATCGCGCAGTTATCGATGATCCTAACCGCCGCGTAAATATCCTTGCCCTTACTGCTTCGCATTTTTGGAATAACGACCCACCGGCTGTCACTGACACCGTCACCGTCGGCATCGGCAGAGGCTCCGTTCTTGGCTACACCACCTGTACCATTAGTTACCGGCGTGATAACATCATTGGGTAATATTATTTTCGCTTTCACCTGTGTGCGACTGACAAAACTGGTCGCGTCCGCAATATCCTCTCGATAGCTCCACATCGCATCAAAGTTATATCCATAAATGTCACTGATATATGGCCAGTTGTAAGTATCATCAGATTCATCAAGGGGCGTCCCGTTATCACTGGATCGCTCCGGTTCCAACGACGCCAGCCACAGATCATTCAGCGAGCTGTCTTGCATTTCTCCTATCGTCACACGCTCGTTTAGTTGAAAGGGTGCCGCTGTGAATAGATCTTCGACCATAACGGACTTGATCTTATCGACAACAGCTTCGACTCCGGCATGGAGATCGGCGTTATTGGCGGCTCCAGATGCCGACATATTATCCATGCGAGCCATCACAACGAACAGCACACCGATCAATGCAAGCAGCACCGTCAGCACCACGACCATCACCAGCACGGAACCTGCCCGCCCAACTCGCTTCTTCAAATTGTTATCAAACCGTGCATTCATTAAAACCCCTGCTAATTACCAAGCCAGACAATATGCGTAAAAGTTTTACCGTCCGGGTATATCCCACGCGAATCATAAAGAGTAAAAGTAAACTTAAGTGCCCTGCCCAAACCAGGAGCGGTAAGAAAATTCGTCTCATCCACAGCCACCGGACTGTTGACAGGATCGTTCCAAATAACATTCCCCGGATATATCACTCCCGGAATGTTGGCGGTATCTATGAGGCTGCCTGCAAGAAAAAAATCACCATCTGTAAAGTCTCCGTCACCATTGCGGTCAACTTCAGGAAACCACCTGCCGTCAGCATCATACCAACTCTGCACCTTAAACTGGCTGACACCTTCGCCAAGGAACATGTGCATATCACTCGATTTGCCGTAATCGACCATGGCACCGCCATCGACAATAGCACTGGTGGATATACGAATGCCGGTAATAATACTGAGCATGTCATACTTGTCCGTAATGTCAATATTCTTCCAACTCAACAGGTCGCCATAACTGCTGTCATACTCATTAGCGAAATTATGCGTACGGAACAAAGACGCATTAAATAAAGAGCCGAGCAGAGGCAAAGCATCAAATGAGGCATCGCCGGTGAGGATATGCTGTGTCCGCGAAAGGATTCGTTCGGCTTTGATTTGGTTCTGCGGATATACTCCTGATCCATCCTTAGCCAGCATATAGCATACTCGCGCAAGATTACCGGCTATCCTTTTCAGCGGTGGCCCCGGCGTCATGGGCTGTTCGTTATAAGTCTGGAAATCACCGTCGGCAAAGAACATCAAACGGTCAAATCTCTCACTGCCATCAGTGCTTGCCGACCAAAAGATCGCGATCTCGCCGTCTTTACGAAGCCCCCGGAAGTCGGAATCGAGTTGATCCGTTATACCGCGAAATTTCCGCATTAGCTCCGACAGCGCGATCGATGTCCGCTGCGACTGGACCGCAGAACGGAACACAACGCCGGCCCCTGCTAACAAGGCAACCATAAGCCCCATAGCAACAAGCAACTCGGATAATGTAAAAGCTTTACGTCTCATCATCGCACCATAACACTAAAAACCCTCAGGTTCATGCCAATAAACGCCTATACACGGATTTCGACTGCTGCCAGCCGCCGGAGGAACCACCCATACAGAACCATTGCCACCTGCCCAATCTCTGTCAAGTTCTATAATATCAATGGTCGCGCCTCGCCCGACAACTTCATATACATAGCCGGTTGCATCGTCAACTATCGTACTGCCTGTAAGTATCTGGCGCGGGTTTGCTGCCGGATCTATCTGAAGCAGCGCGGGAACAAGCGGATTAAATAAAACACCAACTTTAACCGGCATCGGCCTTGCACCGGCGCCTGCCTTTCTGCTGACAAAAACCGTAACCTCTACATCCCTGCCGCTTGCACCTCCGACATATCTACATATCGCCGACCATGAGTAATTCTTGTCGTCAGTTACCACCGCCGAAGGATAATCGAGCTCATCCAAATTAAAAGCCGCTGTAGTGGCAGCATTTCCATAGACGAGCGTGAGGGGGTTACCGGTACCGCTATCTATGGGCCATGCGGTCAAAACAGAATCATCAACTCCATAAAGCCGTATCTTCGCAAATGCCTCCTGCTCGACGATCGGAGCCATCGTCGTTTCAGTCGCCGAAGCGACAAGTTTGATACCGACGGGGAAAACTCCAGCTATAAACGCAAAGCCTATAGTAAGTATCCCCGTCGCTATCATTACCTCGACGAGCGAAAAACCACTTTTTTTCCTGGCCCCTGTTTTCATTTCAATTGCCTCAAGACACTCACTTAATAAGATCACCCGTATAAGGATTGACGTATACAGTCTCATTGTCTTCAAGATTCTTCAAATAGCTGATGTACCTGCTGCCTGCGTTTAACCCTGCCAAAACCTTTTTATCGTATACCACAAAACTCCTGCGACTCGGCTCTTGCCCCAAACCAGCAGCAGCATAATCATCCTGATAGAACCTGGCAGGATGGTTCAAATCGTCTACATTTGTATCAGTATTAAAAACATCATCGCTGCTGCTGTCATTGCCTGTCCCTCGCCCATGCCGGTTCCGCACACGAACATCACGAACCATAAGTTTTCCAACCGTTGAAAAAACTATCGAAAATGTCGTCGTATCCGTAAGCTCCACCGCCGTGTCTATTTCAGCATCGCTTATCACAGGCGTATCCGAAGAGTCGTTAGCATTACCCAGATTTGTTCTTATCCGCAGATCCATCACCCCTGCATTAACCGGCAATCGCACTGGCTTTCGCCCCTGAATTACACGAAAACTATCGACATCGGCGGGAGTCGACTCATGTATAATAAATATCATATACTGATTACCCTCTGCGTCCTGCTGGAAACGAACACCCGCGTACGTCCCCTCACTTGCCGCTATCGCTCGCGCATTGGAAAGAGCGGCTCCGACTATCATAACCGTACCCTCAGAAGACGCGAAACTCTCCGTCAACATCTTCGAAGCCGGCACACCTATACCGATAAGCAAACCGAGGATCGCCATCACCACCAGAAGCTCATTGAGCGAAAAACCTTTTGTCATATTTCCAGAACGCATCATACACCCACCGTCTTTATTGTTCGACACGGTCAAAATTATAAACATCATCCGCCGTACCATACAGCCCGTCCTTACCCGCAGAGAGCAATATAAAAGACTGCGAACGATAAGGCTGAGCCACAACCGTAAATCGCGGATCCTGAGTGTTCCTGTAGAAAAGCTGGCGATTAGTACCGTCCATTACATGAGGGCCAACGACGG
The DNA here is from genome assembly GCA_011053245.1 of Phycisphaerales bacterium. The sequence goes on along the minus strand of DRGS01000083.1, from coordinate 5,210 downwards.
AACTCCAAGGTGTACCGTATCCGAGTATGGCCGTGTTATTATCAAACTTATAAATATTATTATTTAGGATTGCGGGAGTGGTACCGGGATCATGTCCCGAATTCGCCGTGTTGGCTCTGTAATAAAGTATCGGCATACCCGCCTTGATGCCCGTACGCATCTTCTTCGTAAACATATCCGCAAGCACCATCGTACCCGCCAGCGATGCCGGACTGTTATCGTATATATCTCCGAGACGGATCGCGTTGGCCGCATCGTTTTCCAGGTAGGGCCCCGTGCGACTCTGAACACTGGCAGTTTCCTGGGGCGTCCCAGCTATCCCCGGGTAATAGATCTCAACCCCGGCCGCATCCAGTCTGCCAGGGCTGAAGATCGAATCAGGATGAAGCCCTAACCCGTCAAGCCCGACGATAGCCTCACCCAATGTTTGCGCACCATCGCAAAATGCCAGACCATCATAAGAAAAAGAAATCGGGTAATCGCCGTAATCGTTTTTATAAGCTTCCAGCCCGAGCTCGATATTGGTGAATTGTGCCTTTTGCTTCACACGGGCGGCAACTTCGCCTACCTTATTTAAGGCCGGAACGAATAAGGCCATAAGAATCGTTATTATCGCAATCGTAACAAGTACCTCCACCACGCTAAAACCACGCCTGGCACAAGCTCTTCTGATAAACGCATTCATTTCTGCATCTCCTGTTCCCTGAAAAAACTCATATATATCTTGTAACTTCGATCAATAATTAAAATTAGTCAGATCGTCCTTGGTCCCGAATATACCATCCCAACCTGCCGAGATAAGAATATACTCCGAAGCATTAAACGGTTTATAAAAAGTCGTACCTCCCGCCTTAGTAACCTGCCTCGGATTCGTAATGAAATCATAAAATATCTCATCCCCCGTCCTCCCGTCAGGCGCTGGCGCTGTATAATCCGAAGCGAATTTATGTTGAACGGTCGGATCATCCACCGTACCAAGTCGGGTGATCGTATCGTTATCCTCATAATTATACATCCACCTGCGGTGAGGCACTATGGCCGGATCAACTCTGAACGACTTCGAGTTACGGTTGGCTTTGTAATACAATATCGGCGTACCGACCTTGACTTTTTCCCCGTTAGCATCTGTTATTTGCTTGTGCTGAAAAACATCCACAAGCACAGGAGCTGGCTTATCCGCCCATGTACCCGAATAACAACTGCCCACCTGAGTTGCGGTTCCGTCACCATACAACTCACTAAGCAGATACAGCGAGACATCCTTAAGATCGAGATAAACATCACGTCTGCGGTTAAGACTTATGTCATCGCTTTCGTCATAAAGAGTCGTATCAGCCACCATATCAACAAGCGCATTCCACTGTGAAGACGGCTCAAAGCCACGCTTATCACGACCAACCAAAGCCTCGGCAAGATGCTGAGCGCCGCTGACAACGTTCGGCAGTGTCCCTTTCCACTTTGACGGAGGAAAATCACCATAATCTTCTCTAAAGAACGCTATGCCGATCTCTATACCGTGGAACACCGCCTTTTGACGAAGGTTACGCGCCTGCTTCTTGATCATCTGCATGCCAGGCACAAGCATTCCTATCAAAAGCATGATAATGCCAATAACCACTAACAACTCGATCAACGTAAAACCGAACGACCGTAATTTACGCTCTGTCTTTTTCATTTTATTACCCTTATTCAAACGTCAGTCCCTTGTTCCATCTAATTCAAAATTCATAATTAAAAACTAAAAACTCACTGGCTGCTTATATCGTCACCCGTTCCAAACAGACCGTCATTACCAGCCGACTCGATCACAGGAAAACTGTTACCGTTAATATATGTATAACGAAGGCTCTTACCCCACGGATCAACGAACCGGAGCAAGTCAACATCTGCACCGCCGAAAAGCGTCACCACTATCGCCGCGCCGCCCGCATCCGTATTCGTGACAAGCCTGCTGCTCAGCGTCGCTATGAGTTTGTTGCTGTTAACGCTTCTCGTCAAAAAGTAATACAAAGCCTGACTCGACCAGAACCTGGCATCGGTATTGTTTCCATATTTATCCGTAATCGGAACAATACCACCCGGCGCCGAGCTAAGAAAATCATTGAGGTCCACATCGCCATCAACATCAACATCGACGGTATCGAGGGCACCGTTATCATTAATGTCCACCCCCGCAAAAGGAAAACCGCCCTCATCGTCGTAGTACAACTCAAGAGCCGTAACGATTATCTCGATACCACCCTCAGCCAATCGCTCCTCAGCCTGAACCTTAAGCATCTTGCCGCCGCCGACACTCAGAGTCACAAGCACCGATATGATCGCTATCACGACAAGCAGTTCGACTAAAGAAAAACCCTTTTTATTTGCCAGCTTACACATGACAATCGTCCGCCTAACTAAAAACATCACATAAAAAGACAGACTCTACGCTACTGTTCCTTCTTAAAGTTCACTATGTCATCAGCGGTACCATACAACCCGTCGTTACCCGCCGAAAGCAAAATGAAAGTGTCTTCGTTGTAAGGTCTTTTTACGTTAGGATTCACTTTGGTGATCTGCGTATTCAGGATCAACTGTTCAAATTCCGCTTCGTCCGTTACACCGTCAGCCAAAGGATGGGGATCGACGGCACCAAGACCGTTCGGGATGCCAAGGTCGAGAATGCCTTCGTTGTCAGGATAATAATAAATATCGTCGAGAATACCATTTACGCCATCGTCAAAGTCCTGCTCCCTGAACTGTGTTCTGGCTTTATAATACAGGATCGGCATGCCGGTTTTCTTGCCGCTCGAACGCGTCTCGGCAAACACATCGCACAGAACAAGACTGGGAAACTCACTAAGAGCGCCATCATTAAAGCCATCAGCTGTGATTTTGGTATTAAGCCATATGTCCTCCATTACAAACGCGTTTGCGGTCTCAAGGTCGATCAGCGGTCCTATTCGCGAATTAATATTCTCCTGCACGGTCTGCCAATTCGGTGTAGGCGCAGCGGCGCTATAAACAGTCACTTTGCCGGGGACGCCGGTTTTAAGCAAAACCTCATTTGTCCCATCGGAACGGTAATCCGAATCGGAATGGAATCCGAGAAAATCCTGCCCAACCATGGCTTCGGCGAGTTTATTGGCGCCGCAATATGGCGTATTGTCATCCAGATGCTGCGGCGCAGCAAAATTGTTGTTACTTTCCGGATACCCGCCAAGTCCACCGTCACCCTTATCCATATCAGTGATCTGAAGCGCTACCTCAATACTGTGAAACTGTGCCTTCTGCTGAACGTTCTTCGCCGCGTCATGCACCTTTGAAAGCGCAGGCACCAGCAAACCTATCAAGATCGCAATGATACCCATCACCGTGATCAACTCGATAATACTAAACGCACGTCTCTTTTCATTAATTGTTCGATAAGATTTCATTTTTCCGATCCTTTCAAAAACAAATTTTATAAATACCATTCAAAAGCCCGCACGGGCTTATATACGCGTCAATTACATCATAACTTCCATCATCTTGACCATAGGCATAAACATCGCTACAACGATCGTACCGACAAGACCGCCCAAAAGGACGATCATCACAGGCTCAAGCATCGACATAAGCGAACCGACCAGAACATCGGCATCATCGTCGAAATTGTTAGCGATCTTATCCAGCATCTTATCCATATCACCGGTCTCTTCACCGACATCTATCATATTGACCACTAACGAATCCACCGACTTAGACTGTCGCAGGGGATTGGCAAATGTATCGCCCTGACGGATCGCGTGATGGACCTTTCCTAACATATTTGCGTAAACTTCGTTACCCGATGTCTCACGCGCAATATTCAGAGCCTCTAAGATCGGCACACCTGCGCTTATCAGCGTACCCAGTGTTCTCGTCCACCTGGCCACCGAAGTCTTATAAGTGATCTGCTTGACTACCGGAAGATACTTCAATTTGACAGTATCTAATATTAACCGGCCCATCGCGAACTGCCTCATCAGCTTAAAGAACGCAATAATTACAAACGGCGCCGCTACGATTATCATCGCGTTTAAACCTTTTTTCGCCAGAAGCCAGTTGCTGAAATCCATCAATGACTGCGTAAGTGCGGGCAACGAGGCACCGTCGCCCAGATCAGCGAGAACCTCACCGAATATCGGGATTATAAATATCATCAGACCCATTACAATGGTCAGTGCTACTGTCATAACAACTGTGGGATAAACCATCGCACCCTTGACCTTGGCCCTGAGTTTCTCGGCCTTTTCCATAAAGTCGGCAAGACGCTGAAGAATAATATCGAGAACACCGCCGACTTCACCCGCTGCGACCATGTTCACAAAAAGGCGGTTAAAGCATCTCGGATACTTGCTCATCGCCTCCGAAAGAGTCGCACCGCCTTCGATATCGTCGGCAACATAACCGATCACCCGCCTCAGCGTACCTTTCTTCTGCTGATTCTCCAATATCCTGAGCGACCGAAGGATCGCAAGACCGGCATCCTGCAGAGTAGATAACTGACGGGCAAACTGACAAACTTCCTTGATCTTCACTTTCCCGCCAGCCCCACGGCGAGGCTTGGACTTGGCCGCAGTTTCGGCCTTGACTTTCTTACCTGCACCACGAGCCTGAACCTTCGTAGGAAAAAGACCCTTGTTGCGGATCTTACTGATCGCCTCCTTATTGCTCAGAGCCTCTACCTCGGCTTTGACCTCATTGCCCTGAGCATCCAAAGCTTCATATTTAAATGTCGGCATCGCTTATACCTCCACAAAAAAAATTAAATTACTATATAAAAACACACCCTGTAAACCTGCCATTAGTCCGCTTCCGCTGCGATCGTTTCCTTGACAACCTCCTCGATCGTCGTTATGCCCTTGTATATCGCCTCCAAACCGTTTTCACGAAGAAGAACCATACCATTCTTACGGGCCGCCGCGCGAAGAACACCGGTCGAAGCACGGTTCATTATCAGATCGCGGATCTCGTCGTTGAGCGTCATGATCTCGTAAATACCCAAACGGCCACGATAACCCGTACCATTGCAATCCTCACAACCCTTGCCGTAATGGAACTTGGTCTGACTCCGGATGATGTTGGCGGTAAGAAGTTCCATTACGGCAAGGGTTGTGAGGATTGCAATGGTACGGGTTATCGTGGCCGTTTGGGTATTTACGAGATCATGACGCTCAACGACGAGATCCGCGATCTGATAATGAACC
>DRGS01000082.1 GCA_011053245.1 Phycisphaerales bacterium | reverse complement strand
GAATAAAGGTCCGACCAGCAGGTAAACTCCCACTGGCTCCGGACCAGACCGGTAGGGCCGCCAAGAGTATCGTCTCGACTGCTTGGAAGCTGCTTGTAACTAACCGCCGGCATCGCGACGCCCTGCGGAACCAGCAGAGGATCTATCCGGGTGCCAACCAATGCGCTAAGCGGCCCGTCGGACGATAACATCGAATAAATTGCGTTCTCGATCGTTGCCATAATTAAGCAGCCTCACAAAACCAAATTTCAAAGTCCTGCGTTTTACCGTACCTTCTCGCTACATCTTTGCCCGCGGGATTGGCCATTATATCTATCTCAAGATCAGGCGCCATTATCGCCTGGATCACAACGCCGGTCCCGCTGCCGCTGTAACCGGCGATCGCCTGCCGTACAGCGTTAGAGACAGTCCGAGCCTCGGCGGTCGTCAACGCCCAGCAGTTAATCTGCCACCTGCTCCGAACCAACCCGGAGGGACCGTCCAGAGTATTATCGCGCCAACTCGGGATCTGCATGTAAGTGACCGCCGGCATCGCGGTTCCCTGCGGGACGATCATCGGATCGATCCGGGTACCGACCAGTGCGCTAAGCGTCGGATCTCCCGACAACAGCGAATAGATCGCCTTCTCGATCGTTGCCGTCGAGGCCAATATCAAAAGCGTGACCAGATTCGACGGGTCCGAAAGGCCCGGCTCGGCATCTGCCTTGCAATAAAACTCATACCATTGGCCCGCTGTCAGGCCCGTTTGCGTAATGTCGCCTGATCCGATGCGGGTTAGTCCGGTCGTAAAGCCCGCCACCGAACCTAAAAGCCGGTAGAATAGCCGGATCGTATCGGTACCGACAATGGAGATCACCGCCGAGGCCTGATCGCCGCCATCGACGGCGCCGGTGATGACCGGGGCGGACGGGCGGCTGGCGAGTCCGAATCTTGCTCCTGGTTGTGCTACGATCCTTGCCATTATGGCTCCACGGTCCTGTCTATTCTCTGGTTACTCGACGTTACATCAACGTCGTTTATGGTCTTTAAGTCTTTGCGAATACGCTCGGCTCCGCCAACGCCACCGCCAGCTTCTTTTACGGTTGTGACGACCTGCCAGGGCGTAGGTGCGGTATCGATCCAGACATCGCCCTCCAGGACATCTTGCGCCCATGTGGTCAGTACGAGGATGGCGCCAACGCCGCCGCCGATGATGTCCTGCTTTGCCTCGGTGGCCAGTAGAGCGTGGGCGGTGTCCATCTCGCCTTTGGTCGGGCCATCGTAATCGACTAGCGCGGTGTCGACCTCGGCGTTGATCGATGCGAGGGCCGTGACGTTCCATGTGACGTTGCTATCGGACTTGGGAACCTTGGCAAGCTCGGCGTCCGTTGCGTCGATCTTGCCGTCGGTGTCCGAGTGCTTACTGGTGATCAGGGCATCGGTGACTGCGCTGTCGGAGGCGGAGGCGTCCCGGTCCTCTGCGCCATCTTTCCACTTTATCGACCCGACGTAAATAGCACGGTCGGCGTCGGCAGGGGACCCGCCTAATTGTTCGTAGACCGTTATCTTGTAAGAGCCGTCGCCTATGTTGGCGGAGGTATCGAAATTGCCGACGAAATGGCCGCCGGTCCCGTTCTCTGTCATCGTCACATCGTAATTGCCGACAGTCGCCCATATCTCGTCAGAGAGGCCGCTGGTTATAAATACGTCGCCATTGGGTTGGAAGCGTGCGGCGTAAACGGTTGCTCCCGTTTCATAATCGATGTGGATCTCGTCGACCGCAAAAGCCGCTGCCGATATAACCAAATATAATAACATAATATATTTAGAGGTTTTCATTTCGTCGCCTTTTCAATATCTTCAAGAGACTTATTCTTTGCCCACGCTACCGTCAGAGCAACACGGAGTTTATAAACCAACTGTTTGAAGTCCCCGAATACCCATTTCGTTTTGAAGTACAAGGGAAAGGTCGGGCGATTCGCGGCGTACATACCATCCTTATCCACCCTCTGTACATACCAAACATAACCGCCGTCGTTAGGATCGTTGGTTACCCACTCTGATGCTATAGATATAGGGTTTTGGATTGTTGGAACCGTTAGACCTTGTGGCACTGACAATGCCACGCCCGTCACCACCACGATCATAGCTAAGATTATTACACGTTTGATTTTTATCATGGGAATACTCCAATTCCTGTAGCTGTGACTAATGCCGCTTCCAGTTCCGCTATACGTATTTGGTTTGTGTCGATAATAGAATCAGTGCCAACGTCCCCGCTGTTAGCAGACCCTCCATCTTCTGCTGTCATTGCTGCTGCCTGCGTGAGTTGCGGCGAAGCACCCCAAATGCCGAGGCCGTTGGTTACAGCTAAACTATGAGATACCGTTAAATCCCGCGTGTCGGTGACTGTGATGGCTGTGTCGCCAACCACTGAACCATCATTAGTTCCAATAGCGTCGGTAAAGTTCTGGGTCATCTTCCACCAGCTTACAAGATTAGCATGGGCATAGGCTTGTAGGTTCCGGCCTAAACCGAACAGAGTTGTTATTTCGCCGGCACTCAGTTCTGCATTAAAGAACATAGCATCGGAAATCTGTCCGTCCATATCCCACGCATTGTCTTCGCGGCAACCAAGCCTCATATCCGCATCGTTGATAATGTTTGCTGTAAGAGCAACATCCTGGTCGGTTTCCGGCGTCCCTGCATCAACATAAAGACTAACGGTATCATCTCCATCGAAAGTACCAACTAAATGCTTCCATCCACCCGTACCTATGCTTGCCAGAGATACCGCTGAAACAAGAGTGCCCTCGTCGTCTTGAACCCTGAAACTTATAATGCCAGAACCAAAATACAGCATTGACCAATTCTGGTCCAGATGTGCCCCCGCAGATGTTTCATACTTGCCGCCAACAAGAGATAGCTGTAATACATCGGGATTGACCCAACATGAAAAAGTTATACCCGTTGCTGTTGCATCCAGAGAAGGATCATCGGGCACATTTATGCAATCGTTAGTTCCGGGGAAATCGGCGTACCCCTCCTGCGAACCTGTCCACCCAGCAGTTACATCGCCGGAATTTAAGGCTTTCCAGAGGTCAGACATTAACTCTACGTTTGCCTTATAGGTATCCATCTCCCCATTTGAGTCCGGGACCGATGCTTTAAGTGCTGTGTTTGTGCCAGCAACCATACCATCAAGATAGCCTGTTTCGGTTGTTGTCAAGAGAGCAAGTTCGTCAAGGTTGGCATCCCATGCCTGAATGTCTGTGTCGATGACCAGGCCAAGATTAGTTCTCGCGTCACCAGCATTAGAAGCACCTGTGCCACCGTAAGCCACCGCAAGGTCAACTCTTAGAGATAATCCATTATCACGGCTTAGGACCATTTGATCTACACCATTCGATCTAAATTCCCAGAAGTCATCTCCTGCTGACACAGTATTGATATCAAGCTGTATAGTATGAGGTTGGTCTGCATCCTGATCGTCTGTGTATCTGATGGACGCTATTCTATTAGCTTCGTCAAACGATAGCTGCAATTGCTCATTCGCATCTTTGCCAATTTTAACAAGAGGACTTGCCGAGAATACATCGATAGATCCGCCTTTCAACGCGCCCGTGGTCAATATAATATTAGCCTGAAAATCCCAAGGGTTAGACCCTACAGCCCCTTTCGACAGGTGTATGTCCCCATTAGTCTTAAACTCAAACCCTTGTGTTGTCGTGAAAATGAAATTATTGCCATTCTCTGCGCCGGCAATAGTGCTGACCGCTCCGCCTTGCCCGTTCAGAGTCAAAACAGGGGTTGCGCTGTCAAGGATAAGATTATCCATAGTTAAATCAAAACTGCCGACATCCCAATTGGCGGTAAGAGGTACAGATCCGTTATCGGCCCACATATTAGTATCAACATCGGGAGCGGTTAATACTCGGACAGTGCCTGTAGTAATTCCAGATGCTTCAAATCGTATCTCCTTAGAGTCATCGCCATTATCAAATATTATAAATGTACCATCCGAAAAGATCGTTGTAGTCGTAGTTGTTCCACTGCCTCCGGTGATACCCGGGGGATCACCTAACAAAGAATTTTCGTTTATGAGCGTCCATGTAGAGCCACCGCCAGTTAGTCTAAAGGTCAATTCTGAGATCAAAAATCCGGTCCCAACGAAAGCCGAAGGTATTGATCGGATAGAGAATTTGCTTGGATCGGCCAAGGCATTAGCTTCGAGATTATATTGGCCGATTGGCAGATTAAGCATTAAATGCGATTCTTCGCCGTCTCGGTTCTGTATGCCCCAAATGACAACATTGAAATATCTATTGTTAATGAACGCCGTTCCCGCGTCCGTGCCGTCTACGAAATGAGTTACATTTGTAAACAGATTGGTAGATCTCTCATAGGCCCCACCCTCATCTACTACCTGATTCACAATATGTATATCGTCCGCACCCGCCATATCAAGGGCTGGAAATGTTTGGGGATTTAATTGGAACACCACACCTGCGGTTGTGTCTAAGGTAATTACTGCTCCTGGGCTCCCTGTAACTGATAAGACAACGCCTGAATCCCATTTCGCATGTTCTTTTCGTACTCGTTGGTTAGAAACAATCGATCCGCCTTTGGGGTCTGTAATGCCGAAAGCGGGATCGTTCCAGTTCCTATTCATCAAAGCCCCGTTGGTCCCGGTACTTGCTGCGGTTTGCAGTACAATCGAAGCTACCCTTATATGTTCTACGGAATTGGCGGGCCATGAAGAATTGACAACAAGAGTAGTTTTATCGCTGAACAAAATATAAACAAAGGATGCAGCCGGCAAAGCATCCGATGCACCCACAAATGCAGTAAGATTAACCGTCTTTGCAGGGGTACAATCGAGTACATCAAAATCATCTGACCAGAATTGCGTTAGATCTCCGGTGCCCTCTTTTTCAAGAGAACCAGTGACTGTTCCTCCGGCCTCGGTGATAGTGAAGTCTATCTGTTCCAGAAAAGAACCCTGACGGTCATGTGCTATGGTCTTTTCGTTATCCGAGAAACTTAACGTATCGTCGGTTAGTTTCAGGTGATCGGTGTCGACCGCAAGATTAGTAGCACCGGATATATCTACAACATCAAATCTCGTTGCACCTGCTGAATTGCTCATCAGAGGCAAACCGTCGCTTACAGCGTCCGTTGGCGGCCATGTATAATCGTCGGACGATGACATCGAGGCTGAGGCGGAGATGGACAGGGATTGAGAGTTATTTGACAGCTTTATTTTCCCACCGGCGGGAGTGATGTCAAGATTGCTACCGATATTGATCTCGCCGGTACCGTGGGCGGTAAGGTCTATGTCGTTGTTGCCGGCAAATGTCTGTATCAGGACTTTCCCGTTTGTCAATAATTGCGCGATCATTTCGTCGTTGTCCCATCCGAACGTCATGCCGGATGAACCAAAAAACCTGATGAAAATACTATCCGACGACGATAACAGATCCCATGTCGTACCTCCCTGAATGGTCATCGTTGGACGACCAATAACTGTCGAAAAACTAAAATAATCATCGTTGTCGTCGGATGGTTTCAGGTTGATCGAACTGGCTGACATGATGTTGCCGCCGGACAGGATCAGGTCTGTGAAAGTCGGTGAATCTTCCGGGTCCATCCTTGGGTCCAGCCGAGAGTGCATCTGAACCGCCGCCGCCGGCATTGCACAAAGTAAAAGTAAACCTAAAAATATAATTGCTATTCGTTTCATTATTCGCTTTCCTTAAAATCCTGCTTTTTAGCGATTGCCTTGAACTCCTCAAACGCTTTTACCATCTGTCTATATGCCATGATGCTCTTATCTGTCTTTTGACCGACATCCCACAGATCGAAAAACCATCTTTCTATCTCATCCCACGCGTTGTATTCCGTGGACGCCATTGCATCACACTCTCCCCGCGAGCAGCTTTGCCAGCCCGTAGATAGTCAGCCCGGATATCCCACCGGTACCGACAATAACACCAATCAATATTCCGATGATGCGTGCCTTTGCGATCCGCAAAAACTGACCATGCGGGCATAGTTTGACATGCTCGACCAGAACCTCTTTAACTATCTCCCTGGCTATCTCTTTGCATTCGGCTTTGTCACCGTCGTTAAGTGCCATCGTCTAAGCCCTTTCGTTGTTTAGCGAGACACTGGCGGGGTGAGGTGTAAAGTCGTCCCCGGTCCAGTGAGTCCCGCTGTAATTACATTGCTTTCTTTGCATGCTTCAGTATTCCTCTGATTATCAAGTCAGATGTCCTCTTTATCGTTTTGGCCCTGGTCGAGTCCGCCGCCGCCCGCATAAACGGGATCGGCGCCACATCGTCGTGCCCAAACTCGACCTGCGCCGGGATGTAATACTCTTGCCCGTCCTTTGTCCGGTGAATAAAGCCGGGCACATTCGGCTTGAGCGACAGGAACCTTGCGAATGATCCTGGCCGCTGCCGCTTAAACGCCCGCGACTGGATGTTACTGTTTATAAGAGCGCCCATCTCACCGCCTACCATCGAGACCGCGTTCGATTTCATAGCCCTCATCGGTATCTTGATCCCCTGCGTAACAGCCGACCGGACGATCTTCCGTGCGTCCTTTTTTTCCAGACCCTTGAGCATCCGCTCCAGCCTGGCCCCACCCTTAAGAGCTGCTCCGGTCCCGCCACTTTGTAACGATACAAAAGACATCAAACTATCTCCGTGCATGTAAGTTCCTGGAAGATTTTCCGCTCCTCAAAATCGAGCGCGTAGTTCACCTCAAATACCCTGCTCTTAAACGCTATCCGGTCCTTGATATTGATCGATGCGTTGTACCGGACAGTGATCTTAAACCAGTTCTGGCCGCTCTGCTGCTGTGCCTCGATCGCCTCCGCTCCCCGCATCGGCTTGATGTCGGCCCACACGGTAGCATAGGTTGTGAACGTCTCGATGGACTGGCCGTCGTCGGCCTTTGCTCTGCCAACCGATTGCAGCTCAATGCGATGTTGTAATCTGCCCGCTGCTAACATTAGAAAACCCTGTCTGTTGAAAGTAAGCTATTAACACCATTTGGTATTTCGTTGAGATTGACCACGCCAGTCGCCTCTCTCTCTCGGTACCACTCCCCGGCAAGTAGCTTTATTGCTTGGATAATACGGCTCGGCACATCCGTCGCCGCATCTCCATATCCGGTAACGAAGATGATCTCGACTGCGTGATGCTCGCCACGAAGCGACGGCCAGCTCTGGCTGTAGGCCAGTGTAATCCTGCCGGGCGTCGAGGTTGCATCGACATCGTAAACGCTTGCGTCAAGCGTTTGCTGGACCCCCTCGGTGTCGATATACTTAACCGATGACACCGTTTGCAGGTTCGGATTCGGCAGGATGATCATATTCCTGAAATGGAACGGAGGATTTGCGAACCTGTCGAGCTTGCCGGTGATCGTCTGTGTGATGTACGCCCGACGTGAGAACATCTCGCAGTATTGGCGGGCGGCGATGATCAGTGACAGGATAAGCTCGTTATCTCCACCGGTATGGACAAACTCGGTTGTCCCCATCGTCTCGGCGACGTAGGTTGCAACAAAAGCGATCTTCTCGGTAGTCGTTTCGCTCGTCGTAACGTGCACCCCGTCATAATTCGTCGTACCGGATACGACGATCCGCGTGCCGCCTGAAACGCTGAGTCCGTGCGCTGCTGCCGGAAGCGAGGATATCCCGCCCGTCTCATCGACGGCAACGCCACCGAAGTCAAGCTGGATCTCCGTACCGCTGTCGATGCGAGAGTGCTGTCGCATCTCATGCAGCGTCACCGGCTCAACCGTCGGCTCTGTCGTTACTCTCCAATCCATTCCATCGCTATTCATTCCATACCTATTCACGATCGGCTCCGCTTATTTTTTGCTCTTTGACTTTGCCGCTGAATTGCCAACCGCATTCTCTTTGGCAGGAGTGTTGTCGGCAGTCTCTACTTTGTCGGCCTTTGCTTTTTCCGCTGCGGCAGCCTTTGCCGTGGCAGCTTCAGCGTCTGCTTTAGCTTTTTCCGCTTCGGCGGTTTTAGCCTCAGCCGCTTCCGCCTCTGCTTTCTCGGCTTCCTTAGCGGCTGCCAAGCGTTTCCTTTTCTCTTCCGGAGGCTCCGGAACCTGAACGCCGAAACCTTTCTCGGCCCGCTCAACGCCCTTGCTCTCGCCGAATCGAACGACGTCGCCGATCGCAAAGCCGCCCCATTCTCTTGACATCTTCAACCAGATATATTTTTGCTTAGCCATCTTCGTACTCCCTTATTTCAAACAATTTTCAGTTTATATTTATTCCCAAACATTTACTTCCAAACATTTAGTTCAAAACCTTTTTGATTTATCCTCATTTCCAAACGTTCTTGGGTTTACCCTTATCGTGAAAATCGCCCGGCGTCTGATATATTGGCTGCATACTTTCATCGGGCCAGTTCGCTTTCAATTCCAGGTGCCCGACAGTTACATGGTTAGCAAGCAACACTGTTTTTTTGTACTCTTCCAGTATATGCCAGAAGTATATGTCATCGTCGACACGACCCGGACCCCACATTCCATCTTTGTTCGGCTGACCTTGGAACCACGGATGCGGGATGTCCATCAAGTCTTTCACGCGAATTGCGGTTAATCCAAAATGCCCTGTCGCTATCTTTGTTGTTTCCCCTGCGAGTTCCGTTAATGGCACGTCTTTTCTGACCTGCCCCGACTTAGACTTCATTGACATCAATACAGGAAAATCGCCACGCCCACGATGTACCGGAACAATCGCAGTCACATCTGGATTCTCGTACATCAGGCGGATAACCGCTTCGGCATCTTCTTTTTTGAACAGTGTGTCGTAGTCAACAGTTAGGATTATATCGACGTTTGAATCTATAAGCTGCTGCATCCCGCGTTCTAAGCATTGACCCCAAAACGCACCCTGAACGCACAACATCGGAATACGCATTGCGAAAAATGCCTCGCTCGCACACATCATATTATCCATGAACCCCAACCGAGGGACGCTCATAACCGCAGCGACTTTCAGAACAGCCAGCGGGGTATTTGTAGTTACCTCTGGAGGACTATTAGCCACCATGACATCCGCGTCTTTCGTGCCCGAGGCAAACCCTCTGCAATGCGGCAATTCTTTCGGGTCTTCTGTCAACGGCCAGCATTCAATGCCTTTGAAACCAACCGATTCCATCATTGCCCCTAAACACTGCAAAGTCGGAACCCACCAGTTGCTTTCGTTACTTGCGTATTGATTTCCTGGGTAAAACTCCATCACGTTTTCGTTTTGATTAAATCCCTGACCAATTCCGCCACGATACGGGCTGAAATCGTCAAGCGATGCCGTCTCAACATATAATGCACCATCGCATACCTCGCTGATCTTTTCGAGCGCCAGAAATGGATGTTTCAAGTGGTATATCGTACCAAAAAAGAATACGACATCGAACCTGCCAAATGTTTCCTCTGAAATATCGTAGACCGACATTTCACGACTGGACACCTTTTGCCCTTTGTTATTTTCCAGGTACAACGGATCAAATTTTAATACCTTTGAAATAGAATTTTCAAACCCAAACGCCTCGGCGCAGAGGTCAAATGTTTCCCATGCGTTCCCGCGAGTGATGTCGAGTCCCGCTGTATCACTGAAGTCATCTATCGCAACGACCTCTTTCGCCCCACGCTTCAATGCCTCAAAAGTCCAGTACCCATCCCACGCACCGACATCCAAAACCCTTTTTCCTGTCAGATCGTCCGGCACACAATACCGTCCGGGCTCAAGTGGAGCAAACCCAGGAGTGACTGTGCCATCCGGCAATTCGATCTTATGATACCAATAAGGTATCGCCTCAACTCTTTTTTTGATGTTTTCCATTTTGTTTTCCTTTTCCGTTCAAGAAAGTTTAATTAAAGTCCATCCCGCCGACGCTTACACGCCGACGGAATGAACAGAAAAGCTACATTGTTGACTAACCGTTCTGGATCAATCTCATGCCATCCGATGCCGTGCCAACGGTTCTAATGTCGGCCCCATCTGCCACGCGGTGCAATACAGCATTACAACCTACGCCGACAGTTTGAAGTTCCGGGGCAAAGTTGATACTGATATATCGCTTGCGTCCTTTCAAGTCCATGTTGAAGCGATATACGTTTTGCTTCGTAGAACTCAGGGCAGGCAGAACAAAGCCAGCCGACGTACTTACAGCAGCAGCACCGACAAACTGAGTCAGTGCGTCCCCGGCAGTATGAGCCGTCAGCAAGGTGTCATCCTCTGCCATTCTCATTGTAGCCACCGCCGTCGATGCGGCTGCCCCACTTCCGGCGACAAGATCGACCGTGAGGTAATCAAACCCCAGAGTGTCAACCGTGCCGAATACAGTTCCGGCAGAGGTCATCGTAATACCAGCAAACATTGGTATTGTTTTAGAATTACTTGGTACCATTTTTATGCTCCTAAATTTTTCGTTTTTCTTAACTGTTTACAAAACTTCTTACAAAACATCTCGGACGCTGCCACTTTCAGGCAGCGCCCGTTTCTATATGATCACTTGCTCTTAGGTGTTGCCCTGTAATGCAACAACCGGACCGGCAGTACTTGTGTCGCCGATATCGTGGTTGACGATCGTGAATCGCTCGGTCGCCTGGATCCCGATCTGGTCAAATTCGATGTAGCGTTGGTCTGTCACCTTGATAGTGATGCCTCGGCGGTCACCAAGCGTTGACGACATGGTAAGGTCGCCGAACAGTACGGCGATCGTGCCGTTAGTTGGCGCTGCGGGCATTGCGGACGAAACGATAACCGGATAACCGGCAAACATCGGCAAAGCGCCGGATGCTATCTCGCGGACTGTATTACCGCCTGCTTCCAACGATATCCGGTCGAAAAGACCGGCCTTGCCAGCAGGGTTGATGTACCACTTCGCCCTTGGCAGTGCGTATGTTGGCAAGAGTGCCATGAGGTTGATGACCTCATCTGCAAGCGTACCTTCGGCCCATGCTACAAACGGCGAAGTTCCTTCATATATACCTGCTGTGTGGTTGCCATCGACAAACTTGGTCCTGATACCGACCATCCCACCGAATGTACTCGTACCGTCGCCATTGAGTCCGCACTGATCTTCTTTAACAGAAAATGCGTATGCCATCTCTCTGGCAAGGTCGTCGGCGATATTGATTATCGCGTCCTCGCTCAGGTCGGTACTCATCCTTGTCAGGGCGCCTAACTTCTTGGCAGTCAGTTCAACCTGGTTCCAGCTCTTTTCGGATGCGGTGATCTCGGTTGTTTCGCCAATAAAGTAAGCGGTCACTCCGCCTGTCCGTCGTGGAATGAGTGTGTGATCCGAACTCATAGGCAGCACCCGCGTATTTGCACGGAACATTCCGAATGTTTCACGCAGGTCGATGATTGCCCGCTCCATCTCGGTCGGAACCAGGAATCCACCTGCTGTGTTGACGCCTTCGGTCTGTACTCGTAACTCAATGCCGTGATCGTGGCACCATTGACGGGCAGACGCGTTGCCCATAACCGTCGCCAACAGGAACTTGCCTGACCGATATGCGTTCTCCTCGGCATTGGCTCCCTTAAACGCATTCAACTTACCAAACCTGAAACGGTTGGACGCTCCGGTGCTCTTGATCTGCTCGCCGTTGGCTCTTTCCGGAACCACTTTCTTTTCGACAGGTGCTTGCTGTCTGGTCTGGAGTTTTTCGAGTGCTTCCGCGCGGTTCGCTTGCTGCTCTAATCGCTCGGCTTCTATGATGTGGTCGTCAAACTTACGCGCCTCATCGGTGGTCATCCCGCGATTCTCGTCGGAGGCGGTCTCTTCAAGAACTTTTGCCGCCTCGCCTTCCCTCACGGCCTGCTCTCGCAATTCTAAAATTTTCATAATAATAATCTCCATTAAATTACATTTCATTTCAATTCCGGACTTAGGCCCGGCAAATCAAGCCTCGGCTTGTTTGTTTCTGTTAATTATCCGCTCCGCAAGCCGACAGCCTTTTTCGGTTTTGCGTTTGCGGTTACGATCTGTTTTTTCTTTTTCAGCGACCTCGGAAGCCTTGTCTTTTTCGGCGTCCGCTCTTGCTTCCTCGTCCTCAGCCGGTTCCTCATTGGCCTGCTCTTCGGCTCGGTGTTCGGCTTTGCATTTTTCGAGACTTCGTGCGGCGACCGATGTGTCTGGGTAGGCTGGGTAGGTAACCGGACCGACGTCGAATAGTTTGCGGAAACTGATGATCGTCCGCTCAACGATATCGTCCTGGAGGTATCGCCATTCGTCTACGTCAACGATGAATCCGAAACTGCACCCGCTGATGTCGCCCCGGCGTATCTCCTCGACGGTATCGCGCCCGACGTTGGTGTCTGGCATATCGACCTCGAACCGCAGACCGGTTTTGTTTGCTGTAAGCCGCAGCGTTCCGCTCTTGGTCCTGCCAAGCAGTAAATTAGGGTCATGGTTCTTTAACGCCCGAACATCGTCGTCCATGACAGCGTCGAATGCGCCGATCCTTATCTTTTCGCGGAACCCGCCGAGATCCTCGCTCCACTTGCCGAACTTGGCGGCGTAGCCTGCGATCTTAGCGTCATCTCCGTCGGCGACCCGCAGCTCAATGTCCTCGACGACCAGCACCCTTCGCTCGACTCCCTCATCGATCTGTCTGGAATTTACCCACATCGATTCGCATACTACTTTCCTTTTTTCCTCATCCGGATGAGCGCCCTCCATATCGGTGTCGGCCATCGCTCTGGTCAGAAAATCTTCTTTGGATTCTTTTTTATTCGGTTTTAACATGATTTAAATCTCCTATACTTTTGATAACCAGGTCAGCTAATCCAACGCCGTCAAACGCCGGACCATCTTTTCGTATAAACCTCTGTACTATCCCGTCCAGCATATCCCGCACATCCTTTTCGCTGTGGCCATGCAGGATTGCGTATGCGTAGACAGATTCGTGAAGGATTGTTTTTGCCCTACTCCTCAGGTTTTCATAAATGTCACCACGCATCCCCTTTTTCTCGCCGCTCTCCATCTGGCGGATCACCCTTTGCCACTGGCTGATGATAAGCTCCCGGTGTGCCCTCGTGACATCGTCGTCAACCGCGACCGTATCATCGTCCTCGTCATTGTCAGCCGATGGATCCTCCGGGTCGGTGCCAGCCTCTTTCATATTCAGGGGTTCGAGATAAATATCACCCGCCGGGCCTATCCCGTTCATGTTCTCCATCCGCCGAATGTCGTTTACGCTCAAGAATCCGGCTGTCCTGCCGGTGTTGTAAGCTGCATAACGGGCTGTGATGTTTCCACGCAGTAGGGCGGAGACAAGGATCTCGCAGAACATTGTGTCCTGCTCGCCCGGCATGAATAATTTATAATTGCATTCCTGCTCCCACTTCCGGAACCAGTACATCATCGTCATCTGGATGAAGTCTATGTTCTGCTCTTCGATATTTGAAAAGGTGGCCCTTTCCATCGACCCTAATTTGTGCGGTGGAATGTTAAATATTCGGCTGATGTCATCGACATTGTACTTTTGGACCTCAAGTGCCTGTGCTTTTTTCGGCTCCACACCCATTGCGTTCCACTTCATCCCCTCCTCTAAGATCACCATCCGGTGCGCGTTACTTAGACCTCCCTGGTTCGCCTGCCATGTTTCCCGCAGGTTCTTTAACGCCACGGGCCCCAACGCCTTCGGATGCTCCAACACCCCGCCCGGATTGGCGCTATTACCGAAAAATCGTGCTCCGTATTCTTTCACCGCGATACCGTACCCGATCGCCTCTTTTTGCATCTGAACGACGTTATATCCGGAATATCCATCGTACCCGAGGCCCTTAATGTGCAGCACGTTGTAGTCAGGCAGGGTAACGACCGCGCCCTTCGTCGGGTGGACCTCATAGAACGGTACGCCCTCCGAGCTGATCTTTCTAAATGTCTTATCCGGCAAAAGCGGCCAGAGCGCTATCGGCCTGCCGCCGCCATCCCTCTGGATCTCCGCGTACCCATTGCCGTAACATAGTGCGTGAGCCTGTCGGGTCTCGATAAAGGTCAGTGCATCCATGTACGGGTTCGGTCGATTATGCAACAATTTATAGACCGGGTGGGTAATTACCCGCTCTTTGCCGTCGGCAGTCCTGCGGTACACCAAAAACGGAAGCGATCCGATCGTTCCTGAAATTATTCTCACCGCCGCCCAGAAGGGTGTATATTGCAGCGCAACCTTTGACGTCACGTTTACGCCCGATGACGATGGCCGCCCGCCACGAACCCAGTCGACGAACCATTGCGAGGGGTTCGCCGTTCCGGACCTCGTCGCATGTCCAAGCCTCGACAACATCTGTCCGCCCCATCTCCGCAGTCCTCTTGGTGTAATTATCCTCATAGGGTTGTCATCCCTCGCTTAACGTAAATGCTTTCCTCTTTGGCTGGCTGGGTGATCGCAAGACCAAGAGTCATGATCAGGGCGACAATGCCATCGATCTTCTCGCTGGATTTTTTCTTGTCAGGCTTGATACTGTCGGCTGGGTCCATACTGGCAGCGACATTGCTTGCCATCCATGCCAGGACCGGATTGTTGTTGTGGATCAGTTTCCCCGATAAATAAAGTTTCTCCAACTCTTTCATCGGTGCGTTCATCGACTGGAACCCCTGCCCGAATGATATCAGTAGATCCTCTTCTATGCCCTCCTCGACTACTCGCTGCCGAAATGCCTCAAAGCCCCACCGGTCAAAACCGATAAGCTGGATGTCATACTGCTCGCCATCTTTGTAGAGGTCGGCCTGGACAACCTTGTAATCGATGACATTGCCCTCGGTCATCGTGATGAATCCTTCATCCGCCCACTTCTGATAGGGAACCCCATCTTTGCGTTGTCGGGCGATCGCGTTTTCTTTCGGAATATAGAATTTCGGTACCGCTACATATTTGCCATCGTCCCACGGGAACAACAGCATCTTTGCGGTGATGTCTGTATTGCTCGACAGGTCAAGAGCGGCAAAGCATTTTTTACCAACCAGTAATTTTTCGTCGACGACTTCATTGCAGGCGTTCCACTTTTCAAGGTTTACCCATGTCACCGTCTGGGTCGTCCAGACATCGAGCTTTTTGACTAAGAAGTTGTTCTTTTTCGTCGGCGATTCGATCGCCTCTTTGCACATCCCCCGCATATCTTCGACCGAAACACTGACTCCGAGGTTCGGGTTGGCTTTTTCCCAGCAAGTCTCATCCTTCCAGTCGTCGAGCAGCTCGCCATTGTCATCGCGATCAAGCGTAAAGATTATCGCAAACAGCGAGTCATCGTCGATGATACCCTCCAGAACCTTGACCGCGTAGTCCCTTTGCTCATAGCAAAAACTGTGCATATTGAACCCCGCCGTCGTGATCGCGAACATTAAGGGTTGTCGTCTCGACCCGATCGCCGATCTTATGATATCCCAGACGCTCGAATCCCTGTGGGCTTGCAGCTCGTCGATCATAGCGGCAGAGGGGTTGAGACCATCTAAGGTCTTTGCATCCGCGCCTAACGGCTCGAACAATGAGTTTGTCGAGTCGACGTGTATGTTATTGACGTGGCAGCCGACTCCGAAATAATCCCGAAGGGCCTGCGATGCGTTGACCATTCGCGTGGCCTCTTTGTGTATGATCTTGGCCTGGTCCATTTTCGTGGCCGCTGTATATATCTCCGCTCCCTGCTCGTCATCCATCAGCAGTAAAAGCAGCCCGATCGCCGCTGCGAACGTGGACTTGCCGTTCTTTCGGGCGACCTCGTTGTAGGCAATGCGGAACCTGCGGGATCCATCCTGTTTTTTCCATCCGAAGATGCACCAGCATATAAATTTCTGCCACGGCGCCAAAAGAAGTTTTTGCCCTGCCCACTGGCCCTTTGAGTGTGTGAGGTTCTCTATAAAGTCAATGGCAAGCTGAGCGGCCGCGGCGTCGAAATCAAGATCGATCCCATCGCGGGTCAGCATATCTCTCCGCTGTCGCTCGACGGCCAGGATCAGGTACCGACAGGCCGGGATTCGACCTTCGAGCACATCGTCCATGTACTGCTCAACTACCATCAAAGACTTAAATGTTTCAGCTACTACCGGCAAATCCGTTGCCCTTTCGTGTATCTCTATGTCCTGACCAAAAAAAAACGGAGGCACATCGGAACATAAGTCCCGGCGTGCCTCCGTAATAGGCTCGGTGATTACGGCACCTCAGACGGGTGATCGGCCCGCCAGTGCCCTATTTTTTGGTCGTATTAAGTTTTTATTTTTTTTTTGCCATCCCCATCAACCCAATTTATCCCCGCATAACCCATGCCCTGGGCAGTTTCCAGCATCCACTGTGAAAGTTCTGTTTTCTTGCCGGCTGCCATTTTAGCTGTTTTTGTTTTCGGCATAATATCCTACACGCTGATTTTCTTTAACACGACAAGCTCACACCACATATCATCAACCGTCAACCCTTTTTCTGCCATTTTGTCGGCCCAGAAATCTATCCAAAACTGACTGACAAAGATTTTTGGTTTCTTGTATTCCATAATATCCTACGTTTTTTTCACAACCTTTTTCTTTACCACCTTCTTTTTCACAAACTTTTTCGCTGCGACCTTTTTCTTCGCGGCTTTCTTTTTAGAAACGGCCTTGAGAGCGTGGTCGGCGTACGCCGCTGATAATGTGGACTTCCCGTTCTTTCGTGCCACTTTTTTCGCCACCGCCTTTTTCATTGCGGATTTCTTTTTAGAAACGATATCCGCCCGCTCAGCATAATTGCCGGCGATCAATATATTTGCCGCCCGATCGTCAACCTCTTTGACCTCGCCCTTGGCCCCAACCTGAGCCGCCGGCGCCGTGACCGTAATTTTAAATTTAATTTTCATTTTTCTGTTCCTAAATATTAACTCTTGCACATTGTCTCTGTAGAAATATTTATATCTGTATGGCATGGAGTTCTTTGTAGTATTTTACATTTCATTCTTTCAAGCCAAGCCCACCCACTGATTAACATAACCATAGCCTTTAGCATGGTTGGCATATTGCCATAACTAATTTTTATCGTGGCTTGTATGTTGCGTGGTTTCATATTCTAATCTTCCTTTTCGTCTGCGGCTATTGTCACCGCAATATCACAAACAACTTCCATAGCTTCTTTTTTCAAAAGCGTTTCGGTATACACTTTGCAGTGCCCATTACACGGAATATCAATTATGACCCGGGTACAGCCATCCGGTAAAATCCCAGCCGCTTTCATTTTCTCGCGGATCTCTTTGTTGTCCATAAATATTTCGGCGCCTGTAATACTCATCATGCCCCCTTCCGCCGTGAGTCCAACTCACCGAATACGTTACCTTTTTGTTTTCCTCCGGTCTTAATCCTGGTCCTGCTCGATGGCGTCAGCCCGAACTCGGTCGCCAGCGACCTGCATATAGCAAGAGTCTTAAATTGTGCCTGAACCAGCACATCCAGACACTCGCCACCCTTGGATGTTGTTGCGGTATAGCGACTACGTAAGTCTTTTTTGCCTTCCTTAGCTTTCTTGATCGCGGAGCAAAGAGCTCTCCATTCGCCCCAATGCCAGCAGTACTGTGCAAAGGTCGTCAAATCCCAGGTAGTTAGGACCTCTTTTT